>CAIOSL010000021.1 GCA_903861015.1 uncultured bacterium | reverse complement strand
TTAACAATTAGGCATAGTGTTTAGGTAAACGAAAGCGTAATGGTACACTGTATGTATGCCAAAACAAAGATCGTGGTCGGATGATCAACTCAAGGATGCAGTATTGGCTGCAAACAGTTATCGTTCGGTTATTATAATACTCGGTTTGATACCAGCTGGCGGTAATTACGTACAGGTTCAGTCACGTGTTAAAGAATTCGGATTGAACGTTAGCCACTTTACGGGCAAGATTTGGAACAAAGGCACTAAGTATCATAGTAATTCTCGTCCTAAACTTGAAGAATTACTTGTGGTCGGTAGCACTGTTCAAAGTTTTAAACTCAAACAGATATTGTATGAATCTGGTTTGAAGTTACCAAAGTGTGAACTGTGCGGATGGAATCGTCTGTCTGAGGATGGTCGCATTCCATTGGAGTTGGATCATATAAATGGCGACCACAGTGATAATCGGCTTGAGAACCTTCGTATACTTTGCCCAAATTGCCACAGCCTTCAACCTACTCATCGGGGTAGAAATAAAAAGGTTTATATGCGCGGATGTTGTAATCGGTAGCCAAGCGACACTTAAAATGTCGTGACCATTCGGTCGTGCGGGTTCAAGTCCCGCTCCGCGCACCAATTAAAATAACCTCATGAATGAGGTTATTTTAATTGGTATGTAAAGTTGAACTTGAAACCGCACGCGTGCGAGCAAAGAGCGACATTTATTACTTTTCTTGCTATAATATACCTACAAGTATGTAATTTTAAGGGGGACATCATGGAACTCATCTGGATAATCTTAGGCATTGTGGCGTTAGTGCTGCTATTTTTGTGGGTATCGTACAATTCACTGGTAACACTAAAAGTTCGGGTTGACGAAGCCTGGAGCGACATCACCGTTCAATTAAAGCGCCGACTTGACCTGATCCCAAATCTGGTCGAAACGGTAAAAGGCTATGCCAAGCACGAAAGTGGCGTTTTTGAAGAAGTAACCAAGGCTCGCGCTAATGCATTGAATGCCAAAGGCGTCAAAGAAACCGCCGACAGCGAGAACCAATTCGAAGGCGCGCTGAAGAGTTTGTTTGCCGTGGCCGAGGCTTACCCTGATCTAAAAGCTAACCAAAACTTTATCGAGCTGCAACAAGAATTAGTCGATACTGAAGACAAAATCCAGGCTGCTAGGCGATTTTATAACGGTGGCGTTCGCGATCTTAACACCAAGATTCAACAATTCCCAAGCAACGTTGTCGCTGGCATGTTCCACTTTGTCGGTCGTGAGTTTTATGAACTCGATGCGGCTGAGCAAAAACAAGCCGAAAAACCAGTCGACGTTAAATTCTAATCGGTAATTAACTTAATGTATAAAGCAATTGCCGACAACAAACGTAACACCGTCATTATTATGGCGGTGTTCGTGGGCATTATTAGTGCTATCGGGTGGGTAGTTAGTTATATCTATGGCAATACCAATACGACCTATTATGTAATTGCCGGTGCAGCGCTTTACGCCTGGATTCAGTACTATTTTGCCACTCAATTAACAATTGCAATGACCGGAGCCGAAGCAATTGAAAAGCGCGACAACCCACGGTTTTATCGTGTGGTCGAAAACTTGTCGATTGCCACGGGTATGCCAATGCCAAAGGTTTATATTATTAATGACCCAGCGCCTAATGCCTTTGCAACTGGTCGCGACCCGCGACATGCGATCGTGGCGGCAACAACTGGCCTGATTGACCTAATGGACGACAGCGAACTCGAGGCGGTTATGGCGCACGAGATGGGTCACGTCAAAAATTACGATATCCGGATCAGTATGATTGCGTTTGGTCTGGCCAGCGCGATTGGTTTTTTGACCGATATTGTGCTTCGGATGATGTTCTTTGGCGGCGACCGTGAAGGCGAAGACAAGTCGCCAATACTGATGGTTATCGGTATTATCGTACTTGTATTGGCGCCGATCGTTGCGGCAATTGTTCAGATGGCGATCAGTCGTCAACGCGAGTATTTGGCGGATGCCACCAGTGCCATGACAACCCGCGACTCCGATTCGATGATTTCGGCGTTACAAAAACTCAAAACCTACGGCCGTCCGCTCAAACGTCAAAATACGGCATCAGCTCATTTGTTTTTGTCTAATCCGCTCAGCCCTGGATTTATAGGTAATCTGTTCAGCACCCATCCACCGCTGGACGATCGAATTGCTCGTTTACGTAAAAACGCTAACAAGTTTTAATTAAATGCCCAAGATTAACTTAATTGCAACAGCCAAAAAACGCCTAACCGGTTATTTAAACCGCCGTCCACACCGAAGTTTTCGTCGGACACGGCGCCGCGATTATGCTCGACCACTCGATTTGCCGGGGTATTTTGCCTTTACTGGTCACGTTAACAAAACATTATGGTCCAATCGAAAAGTCTTTTTGTCGTTGGCGCTTGCCTATGCTGTCATCACCGTGTTGGTAGTTGGCATCGCCTCGCAAGATAGCTACGCGACCTTGTCCGACCTACTTAAAAATACCAGTGGCGATATGTTTAACGGTTTTTGGGGTGGAATTGGCGGCGCTGGGTTAATGGTCTTGACGGCGATTAGTGGCGGGCTGTCGCAATCGCTATCCGAATCTCAGCAAATTTATGCCGGTTTGATAACCCTGATGGTTTGGCTGACAACGGTTTGGTTGCTGCGCAATATATTGGCCGGCCACAAGGTTAAAATGCGCGATGGTCTGTACAATGCCGGGGCGCCGATATTGCCAACATTTTTAGTATCGCTGCTGTTGATTATTCAGTTATTGCCAATTGCTCTGGCCTTGATTGGTTATAGTGCGGCATCAACCACTGGCCTACTTGGCGGAGGTGTCGAGGCAATGTTGTTTTGGGCGGCTGCGGCCTTACTGACGACCCTGTCGCTTTATTGGATTTCATCGACATTTTTTGCGCTAATAATTATTACCTTGCCGGGCATGTATCCGTTTAATGCTATCAAAACGGCTGGTGATTTGATGGTTGGTCGCCGGTTTAAGGTTCTACTAAGGTTGCTTTGGATGGCGGTTGTGACGTTATTCGCTTTGGCCATAACTTTAATTCCGATCGTGATGCTAGATTCTTGGATCAAAGGTTTGTGGCCGGCAGCAGCATGGGCACCGATTGTGCCGGTTGCGCTGCTAGCTGCCACGTCTCTGACGCTGATCTGGATATCCAGCTATATTTATTTGTTATACCGAAAGGTGGTAGCTAGTGAGTCAAAGTGATGTTGCCAGGCGAGCCCGAGAATTACGAGATCTGTTGGCCAAGTACAGTTATGAATACCATGTTTTGGATGCTCCATCAGTGGACGACGCCGTTTACGACAGTTTGTTTGCTGAGTTAAAACAGATCGAGGCCAGCCATCCAGATTTAATCACCTCTGACAGCCCGACGCAACGAGTTGGCAATGTATTGTCGGACGGCTTTCAAAAAGCCACCCACAGTTCGCGCATGCTCAGTTTGAACGACGTTTTTGACCGCGGCGAAGTCGAGGCTTGGGCGCAGCGCATGGACAAATTACTGCCAAATCGTCATCACGAATATTTTGCCGACATCAAGATGGATGGTTTGGCCTGCGCATTGATTTATCAAGATGGCTTGTTGGTTCAGGCGATTACCCGTGGCGATAGTTTTATTGGCGAGGTTGTCACCGATAATGTTCGGACAATCAAGAATGTACCATTAAGTTTGCGTCGCCAACCTGGCTTTGAGCGGTTTTTGTCGGGACGTACCGAAATTCGTGGCGAGATTGTGATGTTAAAACGCGATTTTGAAAAACTTAACCGTCAAAGGGCACTAAACGGCGAGCCAGAATTTGCTAATCCGCGTAACTTGGCGGCCGGTACAATCCGCCAGCTTGACCCGCGCCTGGTGGCCGAACGTCCACTGCATTTTCGAGCGTATGATTTGCTGCGCGATGATCCGTACGAAGTACCAACTAATTATTATGCTTACGAGGTAATCAGCACTTTGGGGTTATCGCGCAATCAGCAGGCCAGTGTTTTTGACGATTTAAACGGCGTGATGAAATTTATTGACCAGTGGGATAAAAAACGTCACGATCTGCCATTTAACACCGACGGTTTGGTGGTCAAGCTGAATAATCGCGCCCAATATACCGAGCTAGGGGTGGTTGGCAAACAGCCCCGCGCGGCCGTAGCCTTTAAGTATGCGCCCGAACAAGCCACGACAATCCTAAAAGACATTGTTATCAGTATTGGTCGCACCGGCGCTGCCACGCCCGTAGCGGTGTTTGACCCAATTGTCGTAGCCGGCACTACAGTTCAACACGCCAGTTTGCACAATGCCGACGAGATCGAACGCCTTGATATTCGAATAGGTGATACGATCATTATCTTTAAGGCTGGTGATATTATCCCTCAGGTACAGAGTGTTGTTTTACCGCTGCGGCCATCTGGCGCTAAACGGTTTGACTTTGTTGACGCCCTGGCACATCAATACCCTGAACTAGAATTTGACAGACCCGATGGCGAAGCTGTTTATCGCCTGAAGGGCACTAACAGCGATATTATTCTTAAACTATCACTTGAACATTTTGCCAGCAAAAGTGCGCTCGATATCGACACCTTGGGTGAGAAAAACGTCATTGCCTTGGTTGATGCAGGGTTGGTCGGTGATCTGGCTGGTATCTTCAGAATTACCAAAGATCAATTGCTGCAACTAGATCGCTTTGCCGATATATCAGCCGCCAAGTTAGTCGATGCTATTGCTGCCAAAAAACAACCAACGTTAGAGCGTTTCGTCTATGGTTTGGGTATCAGACATGTTGGCGTACAGACGGCAATTGATTTGTCGGCGGTTTTTAACTCGATTGACAATCTGCGACTGGCGACGATTGATCAATTGTTGTCAGTTAATGGAGTGGGTGAGGTGGTTGCCGAAAGTATCGTAGCTTGGTTTGCTGACCCAGATAACGAAGCGTTACTGGACAAATTCAAGACGCTAGATGTAGTGCCGCATTACAAGGCAAAAACCGGCCGACTAGTTGGTAAAAGTTTTGTAATTACCGGCACACTAGATACGATGTCGCGCGACCAAGCAGCCGATCGAATTCGTGAGCTTGGCGGCACCTTCCAAACGGCCACGGCACGCGATACGACCTATTTGGCTGTTGGTCGAAACGTCGGCAACAGCAAGATCGAGAAAGCCAAAAAGTACGGTACGACAATTATTACCGAGGCCCAGCTGCAAGAAATGCTAAAATAAACACATATGAATATGACAGTTATCCTGATTATCGCAGCGACCATGCTCAGTACAGCTTTGGGCGGTTTGTTTGCAATTCGTTTAAAAGATAAGTTACATCTGATATTGGGTTTTAGCGCTGGTGCGGTTTTGGGGGTGGCTTTGTTCGACCTGTTGCCCGAGGCAGTTGATCTGACCGCCGGTGTTTACGAGCCGCGCATCATGGCACTGCTAATTGCAGCTGGCTTCTCGGTTTATATGTTACTGGATCGGTTTTTTACATTACACAAACACGGCGAAGAGGACTGCGAAGACCCGACCCACAGTGGCGCCTTGGGCGCATCAGCCTTGGTGCTGCATAGTTTCTTGGACGGCTTTGGTATCGGTCTGGCTTTCAAGGTCTCGCCCGCAATTGGCTGGGTGGTGGCCCTAGCAGTCTTGACGCATGATTTTTCGGACGGCATTAATACCGTCAATATGATTCTAAAGGATGGCGGCAGGCGCAAGCAGGCGATCAAGTGGCTGCTTTTGGATTCATTGGCGCCAGCGGTAGGTGTAGCGGCAACTAGTTTTATGGATATCTCGGCCTCAACCTTGGGTTTAATTTTGTCGGTTTATATCGGCCTGTTCTTGTATATCAGCGCTAGCGACCTGATCCCCGAGAGTCACCACCGTCATCCAGCCGTCTGGACAAGCTTGTCAACGATTCTTGGCGCTGTAGTTATTTATATTATTACTGGTCTAGCCAGTCTGTAGTTGATTATTCTGACCAAACAAAATACCTCGCCGTTTAAAGCGAGGCATTTTGGCGTTTGATAACTAAATTACCAGCTGCGTTGGCGGAATGAACCACCATTGCCACCGCGGTCATTGTTGCCAAAATCGCGTTTTGGTCGATCTTCTTTAGGGCGAGCTAGGTTAACGCTAATTGTGCGTCCGTCTAGGTCTTTGCCATCTAGTTGATCAATAGCTTTTTGGTTGTCTGCATCGTTAACGAATTCGACGAAACCAAAGCCTTTACTACGACCGCTATCGCGATCAGTAATAACTCGTGCGCTTGCAACTGCACCGATTTTCTCAAAGTGTGCTTTGAGTGTATCATCGGTTGTAGCGTATGCTAAGCTGCCGATGAATAGATTTGTTTGTGCCATCTACTAGGTACTCTTTTCTTCTTAATCTGATTTATTATTGTCAGATCGACCGCTACTGCTGTTATTATGCGAAGAAGAGAGATTACCTGAAAGGTAAGCGCCCGCCTTTTGCCTTTATCCGCGTGTGCTTCTGAACGTCACTATTTAATCATACTTTCATCCAAAATACTAGTATAAGCACGATTAAACGTATATATTACACGAAACGCTTGTGTTTTATTGATAAATGGTTGATAATAACGTCATGGCTGGTGCGCAACAGGGGTAACCTTTGCGCTAGTAAAATAAACAAATTATTAAAACAAACAAGTGCCCCGGGTGGGCGCGCAACAGCGTTAGTAATCTCGTTCGCACATTAGCGGACGAGATTATTTTTTATAATTACAAAAGCTATTGCTAGATGATTGTTAACTTGTTAACATATAAAATATGAAAGCAATAATTGTTAAGAATTTGGTAAAGAAATATGGCGATCTGACAGCGGTTAACGATATTTCGTTTGAGGTTGAAAAGGGTCAGGTGTTTGCCTTTTTGGGCACGAATGGCTCGGGCAAGAGTACAACTATAGGTTGCATTACGACAACCAACAGTATCAACAGCGGTTCAATAATGGTTAACGGCCATGATGTTAGCCAGGACGATAATTATATTCGACGCGAGATTGGTGTCGTATTCCAATCGTCGTTGCTTGACGATCTGTTGACTGTTCGCGAAAATATCGCCAGTCGAGCGGCGTTTTATAATCTTGGCAAAGAAATCCCGGGTCGCATTATTGAGTTGTCAAAAACCCTCGGTCTTGATTCGTTCCTGGATCAACGATATGGCACCTTGTCTGGTGGCCAAAAGCGCAGGGCTGACATTGCACGGGCACTAGTGCATCGTCCGAGCATTTTGTTTTTGGACGAACCGACAGCTGGTTTAGACCCAGCCAGCCGCGAAAATGTCTGGCAAACAGTCTATGAACTACAAAAAACTACAGGTTTGACAGTATTTTTGACAACTCACTATATGGAAGAGACCGAGCGAGCCGACTTCGTCTATGTTATTAACAAAGGCACTTATGTAGCCAGTGGCACGCCACAACAGTTGCGAGCTGACTTTAGTAAAGATCAATTAAAGTTGGTCGGGGTTAATCAAAAAGAATTGAAAGCCAAGTTGGCGCATGACAAGGTAGAATTTGTCGCCAAAAACGACGCTGTGATAATTAATGTTAAATCTAGTATGGTTGCGATGAAATTGTTAAAAAAATACGAAGATTTGATTAAAGATTTTGAGTTTGTCCACGGCAACATGGACGACGTCTTTTTGGAACTTACAAAAAACAATCACAGTGGGGAGGAGGCCTAGTATGGTATTTAGTTTAATGAAACGTAATGTTACGCTCTTTTTTAGAGATCGAGCCAGCGTATTTTTCTCGCTGCTGGGGCCGCTTATTATGTTTGTGCTTTACATTTTGTTTTTGGGCAATGTCCAAACCGATAATTTGCAACAATCAATAATCGGTTCATCGGCGACGGACATCAGTAACTATACGACATCGTGGGTCTTTTCGGGAATCTTGACAATCGTGACTATAACTACCAGTTTGGCGGCGATTCAAGTTTTTGTAGCCGATCGGTCTAGCGATCGATTCAAGGACTTTGCGGTTTCGCCAATCAAAAGCAGCAAAATAGTTTTTGCGTACCTGGCATCAACGTTCGTTATATCGCTATTTATGACTACGATCGCTTTTATACTTAGCGAACTATACTTGGTCTGGCACGGCAGTCCGTGGTTAACTTGGCAAAATACAGCTTTGTCTTACGCTACATTAATTCTGCTTTGTGCGGTATTCTCGGCTTTGAATAGTTTCTTGGTGACATTAGTCAAAAGTGTGGCTGCGTTTTCATCTTTTAACACCATTATCGGTACAACATCAGGCTTTTTGGCTGGTGTTTATGTGCCGGCTGGTGGTTTGCCAGATGCTGTCAATAACGTCATTAACGTCTTGCCATTTTCTCAGGCGGCAGCCTTGATGCGTTCGCCGTTTGTGCAACAAGACCTCGACAAACTTACATCGGGTAATAGCGACGCAATATCCAAATTAAGCGAATACTATGGCATAACCGTCAAGATTGGCGACTATACTTTGCAACACGGCCTAATATACGTTATTATGTTTGTGCTAATCGCGTTGTTTACATCGATGGCCATATTGCGCATTCATCGTCAACTAAAATAGGGGGTTACAATGTCCAAGAAAACAGACAAAAGCGTTAAGAATATAATAACGGCCAAGGCGGCGATCACTACATTTATCATTCTGTCGGGACTAACACTGGTTTATCACTTTTTGATCCTAACTCAGGTGGTACCGTATGCTAACGCCTGGGGTGGCCAGCTCAAGTCATTGTCAGATATGTATGCGTTCGAGGCGGTTTCGGTGGTGATGCAGCTGGTTATTGTGTCGCTGGCCTACGCTCGGTACCGCGATGTAGTTTCGGGAAAAAAGCGTCAATTATTTAAGGTAGTGATGTATGTGTTGGTCGGGTTGTTTGCCTTAAATACCTTGGACAATTTGGCGTCGACCAGCACGTTCGAGACAATTGTATTTACGCCAATGACATTGGTTTTGGCGGTAGTTTCGTGGCGTTTGGCGGTCGACTAGTCCGTAAACGCTCAACTAGGGTATAATTGTAATTATGTTTAAGTCCTTGATTCAAAAACGATTAGAACTATACGTCAAAAAGTATTTTGCGGCTCACCCGGATATCAAGCTGGTGGTTGTCACCGGCAGCGTTGGCAAAACCAGCACCAAGGTGGCGATTGCGACGGTTCTCTCTGAGCGCTACAAGGTCAGGGTGCACCAGGGCAACCACAACTCGCATTTAAGTGCGCCGCTGGCGATTTTGGGTATCGAATACCCCAGCAATCTGCGCAGTCTGCGCCAATGGCTGAGTATATTCTTGCAGGCGCGCGAACGAATCAAGCAACCGGCTGATGTTAGCGTGATAGTTCAAGAATTGGGCTCGGATCGGATCGGCGAAGTGCCGCACTTTGGGACTTATTTAAGGCCGGATATCGCCGTCGTAACCGCTGTTTCGCCCGAGCATATGGAGTTCTTTCGTTCCGTCGAAAACGTGGCAATGGAAGAGCTGGCGGTGGCTAATTTCTCCAAAATCGCCCTGATTAATCGCGATGATATCGACGAAATCTATGCCAAGTACCTGACCAATCCCAATATCAACACCTATGGTACTAGTTCGGCCTCCGAGTATCACTTTAATAGTCAAAATTATACCGCCGAAGACGGACATGTGGGTACATTTGTGGCACCCGAGTGGCAAGAGCCAGTTGCGACCGAAATTCATGTTTTGGGCGAACATCCAATGCGTCCAGCGATCGCCGCTGGTGCGGTGGCTGTCAAATTAGGCTTGAGCGCTACCGAAGTGGCTTCGGGGCTAGCAAAGGTCAGGTCGTTGCCGGGCCGAATGAGCGTTTTGCGCGGCGTCAACGACACTGTAATCATTGACGATACCTACAACTCTAGCCCCTTGGCGGCCGAGTCGGCACTGCGCGAGCTATACAAGTTATCTGTGCCACAACGAATTGCCGTCCTGGGCAGCATGAAAGAACTGGGCGTGACGTCGCAAATCGAGCACGAAGTGATCGGCAAATTGTGTGATCCAAATGGCTTGGCATGGGTAATTACAGTCGGTGACGAAGCTAATAACTATTTGGCTCCGGCAGCCAGGGCGCGGGGCTGTCAGGTCAAAAGCTTTAAGAACGCAATCCAAGCCGGTGCTTTTGTGCATAGTGTACTCGAGGAGGGTGCGGCGATATTGTTTAAAGGCTCGCAGGGCGGAATTTATCTGGAAGAGGCCGTCAAAGTAGTATTACATTCGGCGGCCGACGAAGCCAAACTGGTTCGTCAATCAGCAAGTTGGATCGCAATCAAAACCAAATTCTTTACTGAAAACAACTAGTTGCCATACCCAAAACAGGGGTAGTTTGCTATACTTGGTTTACTATGCAGCGCTATAATCCAACCGAAATCGAGCAAAAGTGGCAAAGTGTTTGGGAGCAAAACGGTACCTACAAGGTGGACTTTTCGGACCATTCTAAACCGAAATATTACGCTATGAGTATGCTACCTGGCATCACTGGTGCCGGTATTCACACTGGTCACGGCCGAACTTTCCAATTTAGCGACATCAAGGTCCGCGCCAAGCGTCAACAAGGCTATAACGCCTATCATCCTATCGGTTGGGATTCGTTTGGTTTGCCGGTCGAAAATTATGCCATCAAAATTGGCAAAAAGCCGCGCGTTGCTCACGACGAAGCGCTTGTCAACTTTAAGCGTCAGTTAAAGCGCCTGGGTTACAGCTATGACTGGAGCAAAGAAATCAGCACCGCCGATCCACAATATTACCGTTGGACGCAATGGATTTTTAACAAATTGTACGAACACGGCTTGGCTTACCAAAAACAAAGTCCACAGTGGTGGTGCGAAACCGATCAAACGGTGCTGGCTAACGAGCAAGTCATCGACGGCAAATGTTGGCGCTGCAATAATCGGGTGTCCAAAAAGAACCTTAAACAATGGTTCTTCAAGATTACCGAATACGCTGACGAAATATTGGATGCCACCGACGACCTCAACTGGACCGAGATGGTCAAGACTATGCAAAAAAACTGGATCGGCCGATCGCTAGGTGCCGAGGTGGAGTTCAAGATTGACGGCAAATCGGATATTTTGACTGTCTTTACGACTCGTCCTGACACCTTGTTTGGCGCCACCTTTGTGGTTTTGGCACCCGAGCACGAGCTGGTCAAGCAACTAGTAACGGCCGAAACCAAAGACACGGTCGAGGCCTATATTGCCGATGCTGCCCGCAAGTCCGAGATCGAACGTATGAACGAATCGCGCGACAAAACCGGTGTTTTTACTGGCAGTTACGCCATCAACCCAGTTAATGGCAACAAACTACCAATTTGGGTGGCGGACTATGTGTTGGCGGGTTATGGTACGGGCGCAATTATGGCCGTGCCAGCACACGACGAGCGCGACTTTGCTTTTGCCGAGAAATTCAGCTTGCCAATTATCGAAGTTATCGAAAAACCAGCTGCC
>CAIOSL010000020.1 GCA_903861015.1 uncultured bacterium | reverse complement strand
TCCTTTGCGGCTACACTGTCGCGCAAACTATTAGGTTCAATCAATTCGAAATAGGCATCAATAAACTTACGAATACTGATTTTTTGATCGCCCTTCTCGCAAAGTACATATAAAAGTAATCTGGCGGATCTATAGCTGCCGGCTTTACCTTTTATAACGTCGTAGGATTGATCCTCTAAGCTAATCGCGATATGTTCGGTTACTGCTTCGTTTACTACGGTATGACCCTCACCATCTCCAAATATAGCCCTAATACCGTTTCTCATGATCACTGAACCACGATCAATATCAACATGAGAGACTACGTGATTTAGTTCATGGTAGGACGACTCAGTTATTTGTTTTTGGTCTCTGAATAATACACACTTGTCTAGTTCTAAAACCCCTGACTTTAAAACCAAATCATACGAAAATGCAGCCAAACTTAGTTCTTTATTATAACCATCATCAACAACCATTTTGGCGTTATCAATACCATCATTCAGTAACCTAGCAGGTATCAACGGTAAATGTCCGTTACTTATTGACGCCTTAATGAGTTCTCGGTAGTCATTTTTAACTCCATTAAACGTCTCTTCAAGTGCAATATTGGCTTGAGCATGATTATAGTTATACCACTCTAAAACGTTGAGAAGCGTAGCGTCAGGTATTGACTTCGCCTTGTCGCTACATGAAATGCGCAGAATTGCACTGCTTATAGACCCGTACTCAGATAACACCTTATCAAGCCAAGGCGAGTTGTTACTTTTCGAAAACTCAATTGCTTTATCACATGCAGGATCGTAGTCTTGGACAATTAAATCGCGAGCTTCGCTTATGTGTTTATGCAGCTGTTTTTTTGTGTTCCATATACGATAACGGTCGGTGTAGTAACTAGTACTGGAATAATCGTCAGACTTATTAAGTTCTTTATATGCAATGTTCATCGACAAATTGACAGCAAGTCCACCAAGCCCCGAATACCGATTTCTGTGCTGATTGCACAGTTCAATATACCCGTCGTCAATAACAGACGGATTAGTATCGTGATTAATACTAGGTTCAAAACTATTGTCGGCTTTTTCTGACATATAATTACGTGTTTTTTAGTTTATAAATATACCTATTATAAAACTAAAGCGTAATTTTGTCTAGCCCCAGTCAGCGTAAAGATGGCTGGTGTTGATATTGTCGTCGGTGCCGTCGTGTTTAAAGTCGGCGTACTTGGCGTCGAGGGCCTTGATGACCTGTTCGACCAAGCGGACTGGGTCGGTATCGTAAATTACAGCATGAGCGTCCGGTGCTTCGATGTTTTCGAGTAGTGTTGGCACGTAATCAGCCAAACCACCACTGCCAAGTAGTACACCGACAACTTTGCGACTTTCCAGCGCAGTTGCAAATTCGTGCAGGCTGCCCATGCGTCCGCCAACGCTAATAACAGCGTCGCTACTGCGAACCAAGTGAATGTTGCGACCAACATAGGCCATACCAGTAAAATTGATGTAGTCAAATTCGACCGTTGGTAATTTGTAAACCGTTACGTGCTCGCGGAATGACCTGGCCGGCGAAAAGCCTATCGATGCACCTTGACGGTCTTTGACGCTGTAAGCACCCTGGGCCGCATACCACGGCAAGCCAACGGTCGCACCGGTTGTTAATGTCTTGCCAGCCAGCGCGATAGCTTTGCCGACGTCATAGGCCAATTGATGTGACGCCCCAACTGTTTCGCCAGCCGCTGCACCCGATACACAGATTTGATATTTCACCCTTTTAACTCCTTATGTAAACTTTTTAATGGTACTTATGTTTAAAAATAATTATATCACGCATCAACGTCAGACAATATACCCATTGACGACGCAATCTCAAGCGTCGTAGCGGTGTCGGTTCTGGCGTGATTTAGATATCTGGTAGTTATCTCGGAGCGTAAACTTTGCTGGCCATGACGGTATATCTGGTGCTTAAACGGCATTTCGTGATGCGAATTTTCGGTTACGTCGATGACGTTAAACGAAATCGGTTGGCCATCGATTACCGTCAAGACATAGTCAGTATCGTCCAAAATTTGCTGCTGTTTTCCGGATCGGACCACCGCAATCAAGGCCTGATACAGTTCAGGACCAGTCGTGTCCTTAATATCCAAACCCATGCGCCGCATGGCCTCGTGAGACCTTTCGGTAATGTCGGCAATCAGACGCGTATCGATACCGCTGCCACCTGTTGTTTTCTCAAGCTGCCTGAGGCCACTACTAAATAGTGGTTCGTGGGCGCCGGTTAATGACTGCAGGAACTTTGACACGGGATTTAATCCTTAATATTGAGTTTCGCTGATCGGCATGGCGTGCAGCACAGCACCTTTGTACAAAATACCAGCCTTGGCACCGATCTTGGTTACGACCGATGTTGAATTGGCGCTAGCAAATACAATCGAGTCCATCATCGATCGGCCAGCTGCCCATTGACTTAAAAAGCCCGAGCCAAATGCGTCACCAGCGCCAGTACGGTCAATCACCTTGACGTCCTCGTACATGCCAGCCCGAACCAACACCTTGCCATCACTGGCTATTACTCCGTTAGGGCCATCGCTGACGATTGCCGCCGGAACATAATGCAACAAATGCCGCATTATCTCTTCTAGGCCGTCACCTTCGACGATTTGCTGCGCTTCTTCACGATTTACCGACAGTACATCGACGTCTTCCAGCAGTGACCTCATTTTAGCAACCTGCCTTAGCTCGTCTTTGCCAGGATTAAAAAATACTTTTATACCCAACTGCTTGGCTTGGGCGAATATTTTGTCCAAAACCTCCATGCAGCCTGCCATGCTGGAAACATAAATCCAATCCGCATCACTGCCCTTTAAGTCAAAATTCTTGGCGTCATAGTGAGTTGATGCACCACGATACGTCAGAATTGTGCGCTCGCCATTTGGCGCCAACAACAAAACCGAATAACCAGTATTGTACCTAGGTGAATAGCTGATATGGCTAGTATCGACACCTTCTTTGTCGAGGTCATCCAAAACCGCAAGGCCAGCTGGATCGTGCCCGATTGTGCCCATAAACTCGGCCTCTAGGCCGTTACGCGTAAACGTTACGGCTGCGTTAGTGGCGCCACCACCGGTGCTGAAATTGATGTTGTTAACATCGGCTTTAGCACCCAGATCGAGTTTCATAAAAACTTCGTGGGCCGGAACATCTGTTACTGGTTTAAACTCGGGACTGTGACTCAAGAAAACATCCTGAACGGCCGCACCGATTGTTAAAATTTTGACCACTAGATTACCGTCTTGCCTGCACTGCCAAATGCATTAATTTTTTCTTCTACTACCGCCTGAACCGCCTCGTAAACCTGCGGCATTAACTTGACGACTGCGTATTCGTTAGGGTTCTCGGCCAATACTCGGTCCAAGGTTGTACGAAAGGCGTATCGTAGGTCGGTGTTGACGTTAATCTTGCTAACACCAATCTTGGCAGCACCTTCAAAAAAGTGTAATGGGGTATCACTGCCGCCATGCAAACTAATGCGGACATTAGAGCTCAAAGCATCGCGAATCCGTTGCAATAATTCCAGGTCAAGCTGTTTTGGTACTGGGTACTTGCCATGGAGGTTGCCGATTGCGGCCGCAAAAGTATCAATACCAGTGACCTCGGCAAACGCCTTGGCTGCCTCGGGTGTGCTAAAGGTTTTTTTGATTTCATCGTAGTTGATGTTTTCACTAAAGACATCCGACGAACCACCAAAGTAATGTGGCTCGCTTTCGACAATCGCACCAGTAAACTTAGCGTACTCGACCACTTCTTTGGTGCTTTTGATAATCTCTTCGTCACTAGCGTTATGGTTCGCCTGACTGATATCAATATGAATAAACTCATATCCAACATCGATGGCGCGCTTGCAATCCTCGACCGTTGGACTGTGGTCAAGATTGATATACATCTCGATGCCGTATTCTTTCTTGTAATTGTCGACTAGGTCACGAATATTCTCTAACCCCATCGTCTTGGCTTCGTTCTTGCTGACCTCGACCATCACTGGCGAATTAAGTTTTTGCGCAACACTGGCGATAGCAATTAACGTTTCTTGGTTATCGATATTAAAAGCCCCAACGGCAAAGTGTTGACTTTGGCTACGCTGCATTAATTGACGTGCTTTGGTGGTATTCTCGCGTATCTGACTAATTGTTAACCCCATTTTGTGCCCCCTATTAGTATTGACGATGATATTGCGGTGTCGAGCGAACATATTGTTCAACTTGGTCGGCAATTTGCGGTCCAGTCAGACCAAAATGTTCAAATAATTGCGCCGGCTCGCCGCTTTCGCCGTAACGATCCTTCATACCAATTCGCAGCAAAGGTGTTGGCAATTTTTCGCTTAATAGTTCGGCCACCGCACCACCAAATCCGCCAGCCACTTGGGCCTCTTCGGCTGTGACAACTCGCCCGGTACGGTGGGCGCTAGCCAGAATAGTATCATTATCGAGTGGCTTGATAGTTGGCACATGAACCACTTCAGCGTTAATTCCGCGCTCGGCCAAGATCTTGGCGGCGACTAACAATTGATAAGTCATAACGCCAGTGCCCATCAGGCTAACATCATAACCTTCACGCAGCACATAGGCTTTACCGACCTCGAATGGAGATTCGAGCGTACTGACGATTGGGGTTTTGACGCGCGCCAACCGAATATAGCTTGGTTTGCCATTCTCGGCAATTGCCCTGGTGGCTTTTTCGGCCTCGAGGCTGTCGCCAGGCACGACAACGATCATATTTGGCAGTACGCGCATAATTGCGATATCTTCGAGCATCTGGTGGGTTGCGCCGTCAGGGCCAACGCCAATGCCAGCGTGACCGCCAACAATCTTGACCGGTTGATCGTTCAGGGCAACCGTAGCTTTGATTTGCTCCCAGTTGCGACCAGGGTTAAAGGCGGCGTAACTGCTGGCAAACGGTATTTTGCCTGCTTGGGCCAGGCCACTAGCAACCGCGACCAAGTTTTGCTCGGCAATACCCGTTTGAATAAATCTCTCCGGAAAAGCATCACGAAAAACACTCACTTGAGTGCTCTCGGTCAGATCGGCACACAGTGCTACGATTTGGCTATTGGCTTCGCCAGCCGCCTTCAAACCACGACCAAAACCAGCCCTAATTGGCTCCTGAGCAACATCATCGTTTAGTACGTTTGGATTTAAAATATAGTCACTCATTATGCCCATTCTCCTGCGGTAATTTTGCCGTCTAGGGTTCGTAATTTTTGGAGCGCCTCTTTGGCCTGTTCGCTATTTGGCGGTACACCGTGCCACTTGTAGTCATACTCCATAAAATCAACGCCTTTGCCGGGGATGGTGTGGGCAATAATAACCGTCGGACGATTGGTAATAGCTTTGGCTGTATCGACTGCGGCAATAATACTCTCGATGTTATGGCCGTCAATTTCTAGAACGTGCCAGCCGAACGACTCCCACTTGCCCTTTAGGTCTTCTAGTGGCATGACGTCTTCGGTGCTGCCGTCAATTTGGATATTATTGCGATCAATAAAGGCGATCAATTGCGACAATTTGTACTTGCCAGCAAACATTGCCGCCTCCCAAATATTGCCTTCGTCCAATTCGCCGTCACCCATCATAACGTAAGCAAAACGATGTTTTTGGTTGTCTAGGTATTGCAAGGCGTAGGCATAGCCAGCCGCTTGCGACAATCCGCTACCCAGTGGCCCGCTGGTGTTTTCAAGGCCTGGCAACTTAACGCGCTCTGGGTGGCCCTGCAGACGACTGCCAAGTTTGCGTAAAGTTATAAGTTCGGCTTTGTCAAAATAGCCGGCCTCGGCCATGGCGGCATACTGAATCGGTACAGTGTGGCCGTTGCTAAGGAAGAACACATCCCGATCAGCCCAATTAGGATCCTGTGGGTTAAAGTTCATAATATTAAAATAAAGAGCCGCAAAGATATCGGCCAACCCCAAGGCCCCGGCGCTATGACCGCTACCCGCTGCCTCTAGCATCTGAATAACATCCTCGCGAAGATCGTTCGCCTTGTGGCGCAACTGAGTTAATGTTAATTTCCCACCCACCTGGTTATATCACTCCTTGTTTATTAATCTCTTTTACTAGTGTAGCATAAACGCTAGCAGGATCGTCAGCCTTATTAATTGCACCGCCAGAATTCAAGACATTCACACCGCCCTGGGTCAGAGTAAAGGCATTATCAACACTTACACCCCCATCCCAGCCAATCTCGACGTTAGGATTGATCGCCTTGACCAGGCGCACTTTTTCGAGCTGCATCAGGCTGGCCACGCCACCGTAATAACCCAGATCGCCCGAAAAGACCAAGACGTGATCGGCGGCGGCAATTAGGTTGGCTACCGTAGCCGGAACGGTTGGTTTAAGTAGTGCAATGCCGGCCTTGATACCGTTTTGCTTGATTTTTTCCATAATCGGCAACAAATCTACGTCAACTTCGGTGTGAAAAATGATCAGGTGTGGTTTTAAGGCAATCAAAGCATCGACGTAATCTAGCGGATGCGACACCATGGCATGAATATCGACAATCCAATCCTGCGGCCACCACAATTTGCCGGGTTGCACCATAAAAACCGGCGAAAAATCACCATCACTAACATCGACATGAACCCGTTTAGCAAAAGGCCTTAATCGTTCGATCGAGGCCCGATATTGATCATCGGTTTCGACTGTTATACATGGCGCAACAACACTCATCGCTTAAAACTCATCAATCTGGGCATTACGCCTCTTATATCTGGCGGCGGCAGCATACGGTGTACTAAGCCAAGTTTCGACAATACCCTCCCAGGCCATATCGTTGTCCTCTAAAACTCGAGCTGGCAAACACAAGACATTGCTGTCGTTGTCGTTACGTGTCATTTTAGCCTCGAATGCATCCCAAATCACACTAGCGCGAATGCCTCGAAAACGATTAGCCGCCATAGCCATACCTTGACCGCCGCCACAAATCAAGATCGCCCTGGGGTCGGGATCGGTACTGCCAATAACCTGTAGTACTGCTTTTTGAGCAAACTGCGGAAAATCATCATTCGGATCAAGTACTTGATCACCAATATCCTCGGCATCATAGCCGCGCTTCGCAAGATACGCAAACATCTTTTCTTTTAGGTGAAAGCCCATGTGATCGCTAGCTATATATATCTTCATATTTAAAAGTATAAGCTTTATGCGGTTATTTATGCAAGCTGCGGCCAATATCCGCCACTAATTCAACCAGTCGATTGCTAAAACCCCATTCG
>CAIOSL010000019.1 GCA_903861015.1 uncultured bacterium | reverse complement strand
TGAACCCATTTATAAGCTTTTGCAGAGCTCCACGTAACCGTTCCGTCAACGCGCCATCACAAATTTCATTATACCAGACAAAAAATAATCGTGAAGTTTGATTTTGCCTAGGCTTTGCTGATCAATTTGACCAAATTGACCTTCGACGTCGCCCCAAGAATCGATCCAGTAACTTGGCCGTCCTTGTATACAAAGAATGTCGGCAAACCACTAACGCCCAAACTTTCGACTTGATCCATTTCGACCGAGGCGTCAAGCTTGACTACTTCGACAGTGTCTTTGAGTTCTTCGCTAATCGATTCGAGGATCGGCTCCATGCCACGGCAAGGTGCGCACCATGGCGCCCAAATGTCTAATAATACTATCTTTTTTGCGCTTAAAACATCTTGTCCAAATGTTGCTTTTGTGGTCGCTTTCATATGCTCCTCCATTTCTAATCTTATGCTAGTTTAACATAAATGTAATAATAACAATTATCGTTGACATACGCAATATGTAGCGTCTATACTACAAAACACACACAACATATGGGGATAAGAGAGGGTTTAAATGAAAGACATAGTTCAATCTATATCAGATTTGAGTGAGGAAGAAAGATTAGCCGAAATCCACAAGATCGGTCGCGATATTCCAACTCCGCCAATTACATTGCCTGAACCACGACTAAGCGAAAATGCTTGGTATATCGGCAAAACTCGCTACGCCAGGCGTGATACTGACGGCAATGCAATCGAAACACCAAAAGAACTGTTCTGGCGTGTTGCCTACAATATTGCGACAGCCGAGCGACTTTATGGCGCCGACAAAAAAGCCCATTTGGCCACCGCATCGCAATTTTACCGCATAATGGCGTCGCGCAAATTCTTGCCAAACACACCAACCCTCTTGAACACCGCCAAGCCACACCAACAGCTATCGGCCTGTTTCGTTTTGCCAGTTCCAGACAGCCTTGAAGGTATTTTGGGCACAGCCAGCGACATGGCGATGATCCACAAATCAGGTGGCGGCACCGGCTTCTCGTTCTCGCGTTTGCGACCAAAAAACGACGTTTTGTCGACATCTGGCGGCACAACCACCGGACCAATATCGTTCATGCAAATGTACAACGACATCACATCGTCAGTTCGCCAGGGTGGCGTCAGACGTGGCGCCAATATGGGTATTTTGCACTACAATCACCCAGATATTTTGCAATTCGTTATCTACAAACTCGACGAATTCTCGCTGACCAACTTTAATATTTCGGTCACAACATCAAAAGAATTCTTTGACCAAATCGACATCGACAAACAACTGCTAGACGATGATTACGAAAAAGAATTCGACTTTGCCGCCCTGGTTATCGAAGTCCGCGAGGCTCTACAAACCCGCGACCTAGACCTCAAGAATGTTCGCTTGGATACAGCTGTCGCTAAATTGGCCCAGTGGTGCCGCGAAGATACACCTGGTTACGGCTATGCCCTAATCAACCCACGCAACAAAGAAGAGGTTGGTCGATTGAACGCCAAGAAAGTCTTTGACCTAATCACCCGCTTTGCATGGCAATACGGCGATCCAGGCATGATCTTTATTGATCGCATCAACGATTCACGCGCCAACCCAACCCCAAATTTGGGCCAAATCGAAGCCACCAACCCATGCGGCGAGCAGCCATTGTTGCCATACGACGCTTGTACACTCGGCAGTATCAACTTGGCACTATTCGTCAAAGGTAATGACTTTGACTGGGATGCCCTGCGTGAAGTCACTCATACCGCCACTCACTTCCTCGATAACGTCCTAGATATGAACGAATATCCTATCGACAAAGTTCGCTTGATGGTTCGCCAAATCCGTCGCATCGGCCTGGGTGTCATGGGCTTTGCCGACGCCCTGCTGGCCATGAACATTGGCTACAATACCGACGAAGGCGTCATGATGGCTGAACGCATGATGCAGTTCATCCAGCACGAATCTGACGTTGCATCCGAAGAATTGGCCCGAGTTCGCGGCGTCTTCCCAGCATTTGAAGGTTCGATCTACGACAAGCCAGGCGAGATCAAACCACGCAACGGTGCCCGCACCACAATTGCGCCAACCGGCACTATTTCGATGTTGGCCGACGCTTCCAGCGGTTGCGAACCACTATTTGCCCTAACTTACGCCAAAAACACTATCGAAGGCAAGCGAATGTTCCAGACCAGCCCATACTTTGTCGAAGCCCTCAAACAGCACGGCATTTATTCGGAAGCTTTGTTGGAGCAAATCCAGGCCAACGGTGGATCGATCCAAAATATCGATACCATACCAGCCGAACTAAAGAAGACCTATGTAGTTGCTGGCGACATCAGTCCAGAGTGGCACCTCAAGATCCAAGCGGCATTCCAAAAATACGTCGATAATGCGATCTCGAAGACCATTAACTTCTCGAACCAAGCAACTGTCGAGGATGTCCGTAATGCCTACTTGACCGCTCACCAGACCGGTTGCCGTGGTATTACCATTTACCGCGATGGCAGCCGCGACAAGCAGGTCCTAGAAACCAAGAAAGAGTCGTCATACTACGACAAGTTGGCCGGCAAAGTTACCGCCAAAGTCGAAGAGTTGGCAGTCGAAGTCGAAGAAGCACCAACTCCAGCCGTCCGAATCGACCTCAAACCTCGACCAAGTGTACTGAACGGTCGCACTCACAAGGTTATGACACCACTGGGCAAGGCCTTTGTATCGATCAACGAGGACCACAACGGCAATATCTTTGAGGTATTCATCAACGTTGGTCGCGCTGGATCAGATATTACTGCTGACGCCGAAGCGATTGGCCGATTAATCTCACTAACCTTCCGTATTCCGTCAGATTACTCATCGGATCAGATTGCTCAAAAGGTTATCTCGCAACTGCGCGGCATTGGCGGCTCGAGCTCGACTGGATTTGGCGCCGACCGCGTCCGATCATTGGCTGATGCTGTTGCCAAGGTCATGGAACAACACCAGGCCACCAAAGTGATTCATACCGTCGTCGAAGCAAGCGAAACCGACGAGACAGCACCACTTTTTAGCGACGACAAACCAGCCAAAAAGCACGACATAACTGACATGTGCCCAGAGTGTGGCTCGGCTAGCCTGCGATTTATCGAAGGATGCCAAAAATGCGAATTGTGCGGCTTTAGTAAGTGTTAATAAGTGATGAATTTGGAGAAATTTAAGATGAAAATGAATAAGAAAATTGTAATTGCAATCGTTGCCGCGCTAGTCGTTATTGCCGGTATCGTAACCACTGTTGTTATCGTCAACCAAAACAACAAAAAAACCGACACAACGGCTCAAACGCAAGTCCAAAAACTACACCTTGATAGCAACAACCAGCTGTCGTACAGTGGCCGCGACGGCGTTACCGCACTGGCGTTATTGCAAGAATACGCTACAATGGAAACCACAGGATCAGGTGAGATGGCATACGTAACAGCGATCGACCGAGTATTTGCAAACCCAAGCAATCAATACTGGGAATTGTTGATCAACGGCGTCTCATCACAAGTTGGCGCTGGCACTTACGTCACCAAGTCAACCGACACAATTACCTGGAAATTAAGTAGCTTCTAATAACCACCTAAAGAGGTATGTGATGACAAAAAACATAAAACAACTAATCATAATCCTCCTTCTGACTGCCGTCGCGGTTGGCTGGAGGGTTATCAACCACCAATATACAATCGCGCCCAATCTAGAACTAGTCACATCAATGACTGTTCTGGCGGCAGTCATGATTGGGTTTAGGGCCGCAATCATCGTACCAATCAGCAGCATGATCGTATCAGACCTAATAATCGGCAACATGCCAATATTTGTCTATACCTGGAGTGCGTTCGCATTGATCGGCCTGATGGCGACTATTTTGTGCCGTTTCAACGATCGACTAACAACCCAAATCTTGTCATCGGTTGGCTTTGCCGCCGCTAGCTCGTTTGTCTTTTTCGTCGTTACCAACTTTGGCGTTTGGGCACAGGGCTGGTACCCGGCAACTATCGACGGTTTAATCAGGTGTTACACCTTGGCAATTCCGTTTTACCGCACAATGCTTATCGGCAACTTGATATTGGTTCCAGTCGTAGTCGGCGCATGGCAGCTTTACCGTGCCTACCAAGCCAGCAACGAATCAGTAGTCGATGCCCTTGTTAGCAAGTAATTTGTTATCAAAGTGATGTTTGATCTTGGTCATATCGGTCGCAATATCAACCTTGTCGACTAAATCGGCCGGAAAATTGCGACCAGTCAGACACAAAGAGGTCTGGGAATGCTTATCATCAATAAGCTTCTCCAGATCTTCTTTGGTTAGCAAACCATCATGAACCGCGTTGTTGATTTCGTCACAAATAACCAATTGGTAATCGCCGCTGGTGACGGCGCTATAGGCAAAATCATAAGTTTTGCGGGCGGCATCGATATGCTCTTGCCTGCTCGCCTTGGCACTTAACTCACCCGCCTCAAAAAAGCCCAGCCCACCTTTATAAAAGGCTAGCTTGTCGCCATAAACCGGCGCAATATCCCGAATAAACTTGTGTTCGCTGACCTCCCACATTTTAATGAATTGTACAAAAGCAACTTTCCAACCGGCACCCAAGCCACGAGTCATTAATCCCAGGCCAGCACTGGTCTTGCCCT
>CAIOSL010000018.1 GCA_903861015.1 uncultured bacterium | reverse complement strand
GGCAAAGCACCGTTTGGCTATAAAAATATAGACCTTAAAAACGGCAAGAAATGGATTATTCCTGACACATCAAACGCACAAATCGTTGTCAGCATGTATCAATGGTATGCCACATCGTCATACTCAATGAAAGAAATCCGGCAAAAACTAATTAATGAATATGGTCTAAAACTTGGAACTAGTCAAATTGACCGTATACTTAAGAAAAAGTTCTACTTTGGCGTTATGTATATCAAAGGCAATGATTATCCGCACGTTTACGATACAATCATCAGCAAAACATTATTCGATGAAGTTCAAAATGTGAAGGCTGGACACAATAAAAAGGTATTTAAGTATGCTGGATTACCTTTCCACTATCGTGGACTAATACGCTGTGGCGAGTGTGGGTGCAGTATTACGCCTGAACATCAAAAAGGACATGACTATTATCATTGCACGCAATACAAAGGTAAACACGGTGCAAAATGGCTTAGAGAAGAAGAAATTACCAAGCAACTCAAAAAAGCTTTTGAAGCTATCAAAATTGCATCCGAAGATTACGAAGCTGTTAAGGCTATTTTGAAAACATCACACGACGATAAAATTAAGTACAAGTCACAAAATATCGCACATCTTCAAACTGAACTCAGTAAAATACAAAACAGGCTAGATAGATTGCATGAATTATATTTAGATGGCGATATTGATAAAGATTCCTACAAAGCCAAAGCCGAAGAATATAAGTCAATTCGAGATTTATTAAAAAACAAACTCGATGCAGTTGATGAAGCAGACGATAGCTTTTACAAGACGATTGAATACTTCATTGAAATTGGTCAAAAAGCCCCCTCACTACTGGAAAGTTCGGAAATGGAAGAAAGACGGCTTCTGGTTAACTTGGTGCTTCAGAACCTGACGCTTCACGGCGACCAACTGAGGTGGGAATACAAAAAGCCGTTCGATATTCTCTATCAAACGGCTCAAAGTCAAAATTGGCTGGGATGGAGGGATTTGAACCCCCGAATGCTGGTACCAAAAACCAGTGCCTTACCACTTGGCGACATCCCAATACAAATTGTTAATGCTCAGGTATATTATATACCTATCTTGAACGTGGCACTGTCTTTTGCCAAAAACCATGTCACGATAAAATTCGTTCTGAATTTTTCGCGACCCCGCCTCAACTTACTGTAGGCATAGCCCACAATCAGTTTCCGGCCTTGCGAACTGCCACTGGCAGTTCTCACCTTACCACTTGGCGACATCCCATTAACAGTACAGATTGTACACTAAATGGGATGTATGCTCAAGTGGTTCGTTAAAAAGCTATTTATGCTTTCTGACTAGGTTAATGCTGTTAAAGCCAGATCGTATTTCGAACAAGAAGTATGCGTTAATTGCTGCGCCAAATGCCGTACCGATAAGGTTAAATACACTAAAGGTCAATATATTGACTAGTGCCGACGAGGCGACGCTGACGACTGCCGTCAAAAATAGCAGTTCCCAACCTTTACGTTTCAGTTCTCTCAGTGGGCTGACCGATCGAGCCAGCAAAACGACTTCAATCACCATCGCCACCAGTGATGCTAACGATACAATCGACCACCAACTGCCAAAACCAGAAGCGCTACTGTAAGCGCCATAGCCCATAATCTCGGCCGTACCTATATATGACGAGGCGATAAATACTGCACCCGCTAGGCCCAATATGCCAAAAATCGAGAGAACCACACCTATAGCAACCAGCCACCAAATATTATCGGTCAACCACTGACACCATGACTTTGGCAGATGCGGTACTGGCTTTAGCCAAACTTCAATCTGTTTTTCTAACTGTTTAATATTTTCCATAAATCCCCCTTATATACACCTATTGTACCGCGTAAAACCGACTGCAACAACTGGCTATTTACGCTTGCCCGGCCACAATGCCCAAGCCGACCACACGGCCAATATTAACAGCGCCAAGCTAAAGAATATCGTCCACGCGCCAGATACAAGATGCACCTTCGTGCCCAAATATCCAACATTGACCAAACTAACCCGAGTAATATTCGCAACCAATGCCAGACCAAGCCAAATAATCGGCACAGCAATAGCCAGACCCAGACTAAACCAGCGCATCAGTGAACTAACGCGCAAACCCAGCAAAAACGGCAGTGCCAAAACCTCGGCCGAAACCAACACCGACGCCACCAACCGGCTAAACACCTCGCCGCCAACCAAACCATACTGATTAATCAACGGCACAAATTCTTCAAACGTAAACAACTGCGCCACTGCAAAAATCACCAACAAACCAGCATAAAGATACACGATTTGTCCCGATTCAGCCGTTCTAGCGGCCCGCGCTTTGGTTGCATTAACAAATAATCTCATAACCACAGTATAGCGCTTTAGCTTAATCGCAACAATTATTTGGCGGCTTTTGGCGAATTGGCCTGACGCCACTTGGCAATCTCGGCGTGATTACCACTCAACAGCACTTTAGGCACCTCCATCCCTCGAAACACCTCGGGTCGGGTATATTGCGGAAACTCCAGGGTCTCGCCATCACTAAAACTCTCGATTGCGGCGCTGTTTTCACCACCCAAAACACCCGGTATCAGGCGTACGATACTATCGATAATCGTCATCGCCGGCAGTTCACCGCCAGTCAAAACGTAATCGCCAACACTGAATTGCATATCAACCAGCGTCAATATGCGCTCGTCATAACCCTCGTAACGTCCACAAACAAAGATATACCCAGCGCCACTATCCGACCATTCCTGTGCCAAAGCCTGCGTCCAGCGCT
Source organism: uncultured bacterium (assembly GCA_903861015.1). Lineage (GTDB taxonomy): Bacteria > Patescibacteriota > Saccharimonadia > Saccharimonadales > Saccharimonadaceae > UBA1547. Next base: position 3,323 of record CAIOSL010000018.1, on the reverse strand, counting down.
GACCACGCGGCGTCATCAAGACTACCTTGGCAATTGGATCATATTTCTTGGCGTCCTCGATCGCCGCAAACAATGGCTCGGCCATCAATAACATGCCATCACCACCACCATATGGCGTATCGTCAACTCGGCGCCTGGCACCCAGGCCAAAATCGCGCAAATTAACCATTCTAAATTCAACCGCCTGCTGATCCTGGGCTTTCCACATCATCGAATTATTCAGAACGCCATCAAACATCTCTGGAAACAGCGTTACGACTTGTATTTTTCTCATCTGTAACTATCATAATCTATTGCAATAACAAATGCCACAAAAAAACCACCCCGTAGGAGTGGTTTCTCTGACATATAAATCTCTCAACAATATACATTGTTGCTCGCATAGAGCTTTCTTCGTTCTCGCAGTTCAAGTGTTTTGCTTGGAACTATTAGTATTATATATCCAGGTCGTCTAATTCCGCAAGCTCTTCGCGGGTCTTTTTTGAGTAATCGTAACCGTTATCCACAGGCTCATCTGTAGAGTTCTTCACAGCCTCGCCACTAGTGTTGTCTGATGATATCGTATAGTTTTCACGCTGATCATCATTGTTAACGATTTTGAGATTATATCGAGCATCGTTCTTGGTGCCAAGCGCACGCAAAAGAGTGCGCAAACTTTGCGCCGTTACGCCGCGTTTGCCGATAACTCGACCCAAATCCTCGGGGTTAACTGTCAGTGACAGCAATACACCTTTTTCATCAATCTGACGCTCTACCGATACATCACCTGGATGTCCCACTAATGATTTAACGATATATTCTACGAATTGCTGGTCGATTGTTGACATGATGTACCCCCTACCTCCTGAGTTACTGATTTTGTACGTAAACCAATTGTACCACGTTAATGGTAGCGTTATAAAACTTAAGCAGCTTCGACAGTTTGGTTCTTGCGAAGTTTGTCAGCGTGGCGGATAGCCTTGCTTTTAACAGTCGCTTTTTTGACCCAGCTAGGCATTGTTACGCCAGCTTTTTCGAGCAATTTAACCACTCGAGGTGATGGCTGAGCGCCATTATCCAAGTACTTTTGAGCTAGTTCGGTCTGAACAGTAGCCTCTTTAGTGTGTGGGTTATAGCTGCCAACGAATGCAACGACACGACCGCTTGATGGGTGGCGTTGTGATTCTTGGACAGAAATTCGGTAAGTGGCAAAACCTTTACGGCCGACACGTTGCAAACGAATTGCGAGCATAAATATAAACTTCCTTTTATCTTCTCTTTAAATAATTTTATTACTGGTATCAATCTTACACTGTTTTTTGCTATTCGTCAATCAGTTAGACTGCCGAGAATACGCTTCCAGCGCTGCTTGGGCCGCCTGTTGCTGAGCAATCTGCTTGCTTGGGCCACTGCCGGTGCCCATCAGCTTGTCGCCAACATAAACACCCAGTGTAAAAATCTTGTCGTGGTCCGGACCAACCTCTTCGATCATACGATATTGCGGCGTCTGGCTGTCGATTCGCTGCGATACTTCCTGCAAATGCGACTTTGGGTCACGCCAACTGCCAGATTCCAAGATTCCACCCAATTTGCTGATAATGTATTTGTGAATAAAGTCCGATGCCGCTTCATAGCCTCGCTCCAGATATATCGCGCCAATAACCGCTTCAAAAGCATTGGCCAATATCTGTTGACGCGCCCTGTCGCTGCCCTGTTTTTCACCGCGACTCATCCGCACCAACGGTTCGTAACCAACCTCAACACCGGCCGCGCCGATACTCTCGGTTCGCACCAACGATGCTCGCCAACTGGTCAAAATACCCTCGGTCTCGTTAAAGCTTTTGTACAAATAATCGGTAACTACCAGCTCTAAAACCGCGTCCCCCAAAAACTCGAGTCGTTCGTTATGCTGACTAACACTTTTTTTGTGCTCGTTAACATAGCTGCGGTGCGTCAGGGCTGTAATCAGCAACTGAATATCGTTAAATTCAAAGCCCAAACTTTTGCGCGCAAACTCTTGGTACGGTTCGACTTGCATCCCACTCATAAGTTCTCCTGTCTAATTCTTTTCATCGCCAGCAACATTAATTTACCAATATCTTCGTACTCGATCGCTTCCAGCGCATCATGAAATTTAAACCAACGAATGTCGGTCATCCAATCTTCTTTTTGAATCGCATTTGTGTCACCCTTGGCCCGCACCAAATAAATTTGAGTGGTCATCAACACCAATTTGTCGACACGACGGTAACGAAAATAGATCTTGCCCAGCCAGCCCAAGATATCCACCTCGTGCAAGCCAGCTTCTTCGCCAATTTCACGCCTGGTGGTCTGTTGAGCGGTTTCGCCGGGCTCGATATGACCCTTCGGAATCGTCCAACGACCCTTGCCATCCTGAATTAGCAAAATCTCGACTTCATTATTCGCATCACGACGAAAGATAATACCGCCCGAGGTTGGCTCGCGAACAATTTCTTGAATCTGATATTTCTTACGATTAAAGTATCTCTTGAAGTTATCAAACCGTGGTACTGCCATTGGTTGTATCCTCCACAAGCGTACGGAATGCAGTACCCAGCACTCCGTTAATAAACTTGCTTGAGTTATCAGAACCAAACGCTTTGGCGAGTTCAACAGCTTCGTTAATCGCTACTTTTGGTGGCACGAGTGCTTTTTGATGAAGCAGCTCGTAAAGTCCGATGCGCAAAATATTGCGATCAACCCTAGCGATTTGATCAATTGGCCAATCGGGGGCCATCGGTTGAATCTTGCTGTCCAAATCGGCTTGATGCTCCAAAACGCCTTTGACTAGCGTTCCCACAAACCCTTTATCGTCAATTGTCGTTTCATACCTAGATAGGTTACGGACAAGAATTTCATCTATATCCGCCGATGCATCCTTAGACTCAGTCCGAAATTCATATTCGTACAATGTCTGAAGAGCAACGATGCGACCAAGGTGGCGATTAGATGCCATAACGTTTTAGTTCTTTCTTTTATTATATTTTAAGGTAAAAATGACTTGCTATAGGTCAGCGAGTGCTTTACCAGTTTCGCGACGGGTTGTGCGAACTTTAACTGGTGATGTCTTGTTAACACGGCGTGCTAATTCAAGGCGCAAGTGACTGCGGCGCAAACCAGTTTTACGTGGACTTGATTGCTTTTTGGGTTGTCCCATAGTAAAAACTCCTTTTTAGGTTATAAATAATGAAACTTAAACCTATTATAACCAATAACATGTCATTTCTCAAGAGGCTTAATGAGATCCGTATAAAACTCAAGACCTCTGCAACATGCTGACCGGCACTCGCATCTGCAAGCCTAAGTGTACGCGCTTTTGGTTG
>CAIOSL010000017.1 GCA_903861015.1 uncultured bacterium | reverse complement strand
TTACTGGCGATAATTTGTATGTAACCGAAAAGATTTGCCATGATATCGGTTTGACAATCGAAGGCAGTTTGATTGGCGACCAGATTGAAAAAATGTCGGCTCGCGAAATAGCCACAGCCGTCGAAAAGACGACCATTTTTGCCAGGGTTAATCCCGAACAAAAGATGCAGATTATTCAGGCACTGCAATCTAATGGCCATATTGTTGGTTATATGGGCGACGGCATCAATGATGCACCAAGCCTTCGTACGGCCGACGTCAGTGTATCGGTTAACAACGCAGTTGATGTTGCCAAAGATGCGGCCGACTTTATTTTGCTGCGTAAAAGCCTGCACGAACTGGTCAACGGTATTATCGAAGGCCGGAAAACTTTTGCAAATACCATGAAATATCTGCGCATGAGCTTGAGTTCTAACTTTGGCAACATGTTTTCGATGGCTGGCGCCTCGATCTTTTTGCCGTTTTTGCCAATGCTAGCCACCCAGATATTGTTGAACAATCTGTTGTATGACGCGTCACAATTTGCAATACCACTCGACAATGTCGACGAAGCCGAGGTGGTTACGCCACATGCCTTTAGCATTGCCGAGATCAAACGGTTTATGTGGAGCTATGGCCTGCTTAGTTCAATCTTTGACTTTACAACTTTTGGAATATTACTGTGGGTCTTTAAGGCCGATCAAGCAACTTTTCAATCCGGTTGGTTCTTGGAGTCAATTATGACTCAGATATTTGTCGTCTATATTATTCGCACCAGGCTGCTGCCGTTCAAAGACAGCCGACCATCGACTGTCTTGGTTCTAAGCACGCTACTGGTAGTGTTGTCGGCCTTTATGATCGTATTGTTGCCAATGCGCGAATTGTTCCGTTTTGGTGTTTTGACTCTGCCGCAAATTGGCGCATTGGCTGGTGTCGTTATGATTTACCTAGTCATGGCCCAGGTTATTAAAAACCGTGTCATTGGCCAAACGCCAGTCAGATTAGTTTAGTTCGTAAGTAACTTCGATACTAAAACTGTAATCGTTTAGGCCGGGTTGAATAGCATACGATCCGGTCGAGCTGGAGTCAGAAGTTTTGCTGATCGAATCGAGCCATGGCAATGGTGTAGCGCCGCTGCCGGCAATGTCATTAACTTTGACGACCTTGCCGATTTTGGAATTAAGTTGTTTGGTGGCGGCATCGGCTTTGGCCTTGGCATCCGACAGGGCAGCATCGCGAGCCTGTGTTTCTAGATCTTTTTGCATGGCAACCGAGAAGGACATTTGTGGGGTAACGCTGCCAACTGGCGTGGTGGTAACTAGGTAATCCTGAACTTTTTGAGCCAGGGTTTTGTCATTAATTGTAACCGTCAGATAAAGCGTGGTCGTGTTTTGGCTGTTGGGTGTCAGGTTGTAATAAACTGGATAATCATAAGTACTGACGTTGGTTTTGATCGACGAGTCGGCAACGCCCAAGTCCTTTAATTTGGCGGTAATGGTTTTGGACAAATTGCTGAGGTCGGTGTTGGCTGTGGTTTGGTCGCTGCCGGTCTTTTGGTAGTAGGGGTTAAAAACAAATTGGTCAGGTTCGGCCTGGATGGTGGTCGAACCGGTTATAGTGATGGTGCGGTTGCTGATGGCTGAACCATTCCAAGGTTGCCACAAACCAACTGTAATTAAGTTAGCGACTAATAAAACTGCACAGATTACCCAAGAATTGACTTTGATCGATATATTTTGTTTCATATACATATTGTATAACATAGCTGGCTTACGGTCTTTTGTTTGGCGTCGAATAATCGTATTATGGTTGAGTATGCTAAGCCATCCAAAGATAAACTTATCAGGTTACAAAAGTTCCAAGCCTAGGACCAGGATGGTTGTGTTATTTGTAATTATTGTAATATTTACATCTTTCGTATTTGCCTACGCCGTCGGCTTTAACCAATTTGTTGGCGGCCTGCAGGCTGCGGTGCGGCCAGTCTTTCGCCATAGCGTCAAGCAGGTTGCCAAAAAAACCACCGCCAAACCGACGCCGCGCTTTGTGCCGGACTTTAAGATACCACCAATCGTTAATGGTATGGTGCCGGTACTGACCACGGTGCCAACCAAACAAAACGTCGTTTTTTTGGGTATTGATGACGGCGCTTACAAAGATCAGTCGGTAGTGGATTTAATCAAGAAAAATAACATAAAGGCTAGCTTGTATTTATCGCGGGCTTTTATCAATGACGATCCGGCCTTCTTTGACAAAATTGTCATGCAGGGGTCGATTATCGAGGACCACACCTTGAATCACGACACGACGATGATTAGTCATCAAACTTATGCTCAACAAAAAGCCGATATTTGCGGCATGTCGGACTATATCTTTGATCATTACGGTTATCGACCGAGTTTTTTCCGGCCACCCGGCGGGGCCTATTCGGACACGATGCGCCGTGCCGTGGCCGATTGTGGTATGAAGGCGATTGTGACCTGGATCGCCAAGGCTAATGGCGGATCGATGCAGTATCAGGTTGGTCACAGTTTGCGCCCAGGCGATATTGTTTTGATGCATTTTAGGCCAGAGTTCAAAAATGATATGCAGGCCTTTGTTGATGCCGAAAACGCCGCCGGCCTACACACCGAATTACTCGAAGATGCGCTCTAAAACGGTTATCCAGAGTAATTCAAGTTTGGTATACAAAATACCAGAAAGGCTACTCGCCTATCTTCCATACTCCTTTTTCGCGAAATGCGGGTATTGTCTGGCGCTTGGCAGCGTTTAATTGGCCATTGACTGCTATGCTGTGCTTTTTGGCATAGTCTGACAACTTGACGATATTCAGACCCTTTAGGTACGCTAACCTTTTGTGTAAAGATTCTTGCAAGGCGAGTGCGAATAGGTTGGACATTCCGCTTGAATCTCTTTTGTCTTCATAATCTCTGAACAATGGATAATAGTCATTCTGTTTGCCTTTATTGCGAATTATTATTGGTGGATAGCCAAATGAAATTAATTGTAGATTAACCAACACTCGACCAATCCGCCCATTGCCATCGACGAACGGATGGATAAACTCGAATTCGGTATGGAATTGACCGATATTATCAATGAAGTAGATCTCGTGATTACTCAAGTATTCATTCAGAAGGCCGTTTAATAATTGCTCTACGTATTGGGGTGCTGGTGCAATATGTGATCCAACTCGAACATATTCGTTAGGTTGACGTAGCTTGCCTGCAATCTTATCGTTGATGCCGCCAATTAACATGCGGTGCAGTAGTAGAATATTCTCTATGTTCAATTCAAGGTTGGGTCGAGATTCAAGATACTCTAAAACACGAGCCAGGTTTCTGGCCTCAAAAAGTTCACGTATCGAAATATCACGCATAACCTCTTGTTCTAAAAGTATTCTCTCGGTCTCTTTTAAAGTTAGGGTAGAGTTCTCTATAGCGTTAGAGTTATAGACCAGTTCCGGCAGCTCGGCCTCTCTTAATATTGTCAGTAGAGATTCTTTGCCGGCTTTTAGCTGTTCGTACTCCTTTTTGAGTGATCTAATCTTCTTCTTAGTTTGCTCGCTTATCATAGAAAAATTCTAACATATTCATACTATATTGTAAATATAACGTGAATTTATAGTGATATTATGTAAAATTCACGTTTTTTTGAGTATAGCGGGGTGCATTATTCTATGTTAGACTAACTAATCTCGTGTTATAATTAAAAAATAGTGTAGACATTGGCATTGCCGGTTCTAACACCTTATACACACAAATGTCAGAAATATTTTTTCTAGCCCTATCGATAGTATTGGTTTTGCTTTGCGGTTTGTTTGTTGCTGCCGAATTTTCGTTGATATCGGTTAGTCGAGTGACGGTTGAGCGGTTGGCGGGGCGGGGCGATCATAGTGCGATTGGTATCAAGCAAGCACTCGACCAGCTGTCGACTCAATTGTCCGGCGCCCAAATTGGCATAACAATCACTAACTTGGTGATCGGCTATTTGGCCGAGCCGTCGATCGCCCATTTGATCGAGCCGTCGCTGACGCAACTGGGTTGGTCTGAGCCCGCGGTTAATTTTGTTGGTTTGGCGCTGGGCGTTTTGATCGCCACGCTGGTAACGATGATCTTTGGCGAATTGGTGCCCAAGAATTTAGCGATCTCTAACCCTTTATTGGCATCGCGAATAATCCAAAAACCAATCCGGTTCTTTAGCTCTTTGGTCGGTGGGCCGATAATCATTTTAAATGGCAGCGCTAACTTGATTTTGAAAGCTTTTGGCGTAACAACCCACGAAAGTCTGGCGACGGGACGGTCGGCCGATGAGCTGTTGTCGTTGGTGCGGCATTCCGCTAAAAAAGGCACATTAACCCGAGAAACGGCCTTGATGTTAGAGCGATCCTTGTCGTTTGGCGATTTGACGGCGGTTGAAGTCATGACGCCACGGGTTAGGGTAAAAGCGGTTTCGGCCGACGATTCGATCGAAGATTTGATGTCGGTGGCACGGGCGAGTGGTTTGTCGCGGTTTCCGGTTTATAACAAAACCCTCGATGATGTGGTTGGCGTGGTTCATATCAAACACGTCATGTCGGTTGCAAAGACCAAACGGGCTCAGACCAAGGTGCGCCAAATTATGAAAACACCGGTTTTTGTGCCGTCAAATATGCAACTTGAACCGCTACTCGAGGCCTTGCGCTGGGGTGGGTTGCAAATGGCGATTGTGGTTGACGAGTTTGGTGGCACCGACGGCATTGTCACTCTAGAGGATTTGTTTGAAGAGCTGGTTGGTGAGGTTCGCGACGAGCATGATAATCGTCAATCATCGCTGCGTCAGCAACCCGATGGCAGTTGGTCGTTTTCGGGGTTGCTGAGACCGGACGAGATCAATGACGATATTGGCATTGCGCTGCCGGAGGACGAAGATTTTGACACAGTGGCTGGCTTGATCGCCCATCGGTTAGAGCGCATGCCACATGTTGGCGACTCGATAATCGTCGAGGCGGTTCATCGCGATGGGGCGGCCGCAACGGTCAAATTGACAGTAGATCGACTGGATGGGCGACGAATTGACCGAGTTAGTATGATATTGCAGCCAACTGGGGTGGTCCTATGAGCGTAGATATGGCAGTTATTTTGGCGCTGGCGATGCTGGTTGGCAATGCCTTCTTTGTTGGCGCCGAGTTCGGTTTGGTTTCGGCCAGGCGCAGCACGATCGAGTTGCTGGCGCTAAAGGGTTCGTTGCCCGCCAAAATAACCCTGCAGGCGATGGAGCAAGTATCGCTAATGTTGGCTGGTGCCCAATTGGGCGTGACGGTTTGTTCGCTAATCTTTGGTGCCACCAGCGAACCCCTAGTGGCTGGTCTGTTGGTGGCCCCTTTGACTGATTTTGGCCTAGATGCCGCCTGGATTCATCCAATATCGCTTGTTGTCGCCCTGATCATGATGGTTTACGTTCATGTTGTTATCGGCGAGATGGTCCCGAAGAACTTGGCCCTGTCGGCGCCGGCCAAGGTTGCCTTGGTGTTAATACCTCCACTGGTGTTGTTTGTCCGAGTTTTTCGTCCATTGATCGTAGCGGTTAACGGGATCGCTGCCTTTAGCCTCAAACTGTTTGGTGTGCAGCCAAAACAAGAACTGACCAGCAGTTTTGGACGTGATGAGGTGGCTGGGTTTATCAAAGAGTCCTTGCGTGACGGCTTACTGAGCACCAAGGAAGAGCAGTTGCTGTCTGGCTCTTTGCAATTTGATCAATCGACGATCGAATCGATAATTATTCGCCCCGAGAAAGTCGTTTCTGCCAGCAGTCAGGCGTCCGCCAATGATATCGAAGCCCTGGCCGCCAAAACCGGCTATTCGCGGTTTCCGATTATCGGCAAAGATGGTGATTACAGGGGTTATATCCATATTAAAGACATACTGCGCGTCAAACCAGATAAATACACTCAGCCGCTCAGTAGTGCCTTGATACGACCACTAGTTAGCGTCCAGACAAGCGCTACTTTGCGTCAGGCCCTAGGCATGATGCAGCAGTCGGGCGCTCATTTGGCCAAGGTTGTCGACGTCGGTAACAAAATGATCGGTATAATTGCCTTTGAGGATGTGTTGGAAGAGTTGATTGGTGAAATTCGGGACGATAGTCGAGCCGAAATTATTTAAGTCAACCTTGTCATACTCGTCATACTTGGTTAAAATAAAGATATGCACGACAAGAAATTATACGGCACAGCAACCGTCGGTACCAAAGGCCAGGTGGTCATACCAATGACCGCACGTGAAGATATGGGCATTAACACCGGCGACCGTTTGTATGTGGTGGGCTCGCCGACCAAGGGTGTGACAATCCTGCTAAAAGAGGATTGCATCGAACAATTCATCGAGACGATGAGTTTGCAAGTCGAAACGTTTAAAGCTTTAAAAAACAATAAAAACTAAGAAGTGGGGTTAACTAGCCAATGCATCATCATTTAAGTTTACGCAGCAAAGTCATTATTATGTTATCGGTCATGGCCAGTTTGTTCTTGGTGGCCCTCGATCAAATGATTATTACGACATCGCTGGGCAAGATTGTCGAAGAGTTTAACGCTTTTTCGTCGCTGGGTTGGATCGTCACAGCCTATCTGATTACCTTGACCGTCACTTTGCCGATTGCCGGCAAGTTATCCGACCTGTTTGGTCGTCGATTAGTGCTTTTAACTGGCGTAGCGATTTTTGGCATTGGATCGTTGATGGGCGGAATGAGTGGCAATGTTGAGTCACTGATCATTTGGCGGGCCTTCCAGGGGATTGGCGGTGGTATTATTACGGCTAACTCGTTTGCGATTATCGGCGATTTGTTTGCGGCCCGCGAGCGTGGTCGCTGGCAGGGTATAATTGGTGCGGTCTTTGGAATTGCGTCGGTGGTTGGGCCACTACTTGGCGGTTTTTTGACCGAAACCCACAATATCTTGGGCTTAACGACTAACTGGCGCTGGACACTGTATTTGAACGTTCCGATAGCGATCATTGCTTTCTTGATCATTGCGATTTATTGTCCGGCCTTAAAACACGACAAACGTCCAAAAGTTGATTTTTTGGGGGCATCGCTGCTGACGTTCTGTCTGGCGACTTTAATCTTGGCAATCGACAACACTGACGTTATTTTTGCTGATTTTATCAGCAATACTGGCATTAATTTGGTTTCGCTGCGGGTGGCTATGTTGAGTGCTGTGGCGTTAGCATTTGTTAGCTTTATTGTTGTCGAAAATCGCGCCAAAGAGCCGATTTTGCCGATGTATTTCTTCCGCAACCGTAACTTTGTGATAATTATCACGGCGGCTGGTCTGTTTGGAGCTGGGTTCTTGGGTTCGATTTTGTACCTAACCCAGTTTAACCAACAGGTTTTTGGGGCGTCGCCTTCACAATCTGGTTTGATGCTGCTACCGATGGTTGCCGGACTGTCACTGTCTAGTGTTGGCTCGGGTCAAATTGTATCGCGAACCGGCCGCTACAAACTGGTTTTGCAAGCCGGCTTTACGATAACGACAATCGCTATATTGTTCCTGCTATTTTTGAACGCTAGCTCGAGCTTCGTTTATGAGGCTGTTGTTATGGTGTTCTTGGGTATCGGTATGGGTACGGCCTTGCCAATCCTTAACCTGGCGGTCCAAAACGAGTTTGATCAGTCGGATTTGGGTGTTGCCACCAGCTCGACTCAGTTATTCCGCAGTCTGGGGTCGACTATCGGCGTGGCGATCTTTGGATCGGTGCTGACTATGGCGGTAGTGTCCGGTATTGGTGATACTGGCAAGATTTCCTATATAACCAGTTTGCGTCAGAGCCCGGCTGCTTCGCGGCTTGGCAGTTTTGACCAGTCTAATACTTTGCTGTTGATCAATACTCCGACAATCAAACGAGCTGTAATCGATCAAGCAACGGCTGCGACGGCTAATTTGCCAGGTGGCGCCGGGCAGGCGATTGTATCGCAACTCAAGACCGATCAAGATCAATATGCTTCGATTATCGTTCATGCCTATAGCGACGGTATGCACCAGATTTTTATCGCTGTGGCGGTGTTGATGACGGCTGGGACGGCGGTTATATCGCTGCTAAACGAACGTCCGTTAAAGTCGGCTCGGCCAATTGATGCGCCTGGCGTAGCTTAGTTTTAACTACTGTTGTAATTTATCCTTTTAATGCTTGCGCTTTTTAATTAGCCGCTGTAATATCATAAGTACAAGCGTAATTATGTCGCCCAACTTGACATACCTGTGTGGTATTGCTAATATTGTCTATGTATCTCGCGCCGAAGCTAATTTAATATAAGTCGGAGCGCGTGAGATTGTACGTAGTACAAGGAGAGTTCACATGCCAATAGCCGTCGAATTTGTGTCGTCAAGACGCAAAAAGAGAGCAGTGGATGTGGTGCCTGCCGAATGGCAGCTGTATATTGCACAGTAGAGTCGTCTGACTCAAAATCCACCCCGTCTTTATGACTGGGTACAAACAACTGAAGAACACCCCAAGGCACCGGGGTGTTCTTTTATGTGTTTATTAACTAATTTGTTGTCGTCGGTAAAGTGATGCCA
>CAIOSL010000016.1 GCA_903861015.1 uncultured bacterium | reverse complement strand
TAGCTTTTGGTAGGTTAGGGTTGATAGAATAGGCCATAGCAGGCCTCCTTTCATATCTGTAACTTATTTAGTAGTAATTACAGTATACGAGCGGCCTGCTTTTTTGTTTACTTTATGTTGCAAAGGTGGTGAGTTATTACGTTCGATTACCGATAATGCGCAATAGCTGTTATAATAGGAGTAAATCATGTCAAAACAAGTCATCCTCACAGGAATACGCTCCAACGAAGAGCCCACATTGGGTAATTTTTTGGGCGCCATCATCCCGATGGTCGAAATGCAGCGCAAATTTGCTGGCGAATACCAAATTAATATGTTTGTGCCCGACCTCCACAGCTTTACTACTCCGGTCGATCACGCATCGCTATACCGCAACAGCATCAACAACTTAAAATACTTCGTTGCTGCCGGCCTGGATATCAATAATCGTGATACCTATATTTATCGTCAAAGCTACATACCAGCTCACAGCGAGCTGACTTGGATCTTGGACTGTTTTACCTATTTTGGCGAGATGAGCCGCATGACCCAATTCAAGGAAAAATCTGCCGAACACAGCGAAAGTGTCACGGTTGGGCTATTTAATTATCCTGTTTTAATGGCTGCCGATATATTACTTTACGGCGCCAAATATATTCCAGTTGGCGAAGATCAATTCCAACATCTTGAGATCACTCGTGACATTGCCACTCGGTTTAACAACAAGTTTGGCGAGATATTTACCATCCCTGAACCAACCAAGGCTCAAACAGCATTTATTAATCGTGATAACGGTTTGCGAATTCGCAGCCTGACCGATCCAACCAAAAAAATGAGCAAAAGCTCGGATGACAAAAAATCCAAGATTTTGTTAATTGACAGCCCCGACGAGGCGGCTCGCAAGATTATGCTAGCAACCACTGACAGCCTCAGCAATATCAAATTTGACTGGCAAAACCAACCTGGCATCACCAGCTTGTTGCAAATCTTAGCGCTGCTAACAGGCCGCGACCAAGCGGACGTCAACGCCGAATGGGAAGGCAAGACCCAGTATGGCGACTTTAAACGTGCCGTTGCTGATGCCGTCAAGTTCTTCTTGACCGACTTCCAAAACAAATTAGCCAACATCACCGATGAGCAATTACTGGCCAAACTCGAACAATCTGAACGTGATCTGACGATTGTCGCCAATAACACTCTGTTAAAAGCACAGCAAGCTGTCGGTTTAAGGCCAAAGGCTAACTAATGGTAAAAGTTATCGCCAGAGATATATTAGATATTTTGCGACGTTTCGAATTAGCCGATTTTAGCAATGTACCTCGCAATATCGAGAATATCAAGACAACCAATCCCGGCCCAACTAACACCTTGGTGGGTTTTAGGTTTAACAAACAGCAATATTGTATATTATTCGACGAAACGGCTGATGATGACTTTGATTATGTTAATCAACAAGTCAATATCACAACCCCCAATACCACTGGCCAGCTGCTGACCAATCCGCGTGATCCATCAACCACTGCCATGCCTTATCAAGGCAAATCATGCTATCTGTTTGCTGTTACCTCCGAGAAGCGCCGTTTAGACATTGAACTAGCCAGTCGTTACTCCGAAACCTCTCGCAGCACCTGGCAAAAACACATCAAGGCCGGCCACGTTACAGTCAACGGCGCCGTCGCCATCTCAACCAAAGCCGATGTAACTGCTGTCGATACGATCGCTATTAATTTGCCCCAGGCAATTGATTTTAGTGAACACAGCTTACCGATCATTTATATTGACGACAATGTGATCGTAATCAACAAGCCAATCGGTGTTTTGTCGCACTCCAAAGGTGCATTGAACGACGAATTTACGGTTGCTGATTTTTTTGGACGCTATTCAGCCTACAACCATGCAACCAATCGTCCTGGCATAGTCCATCGTCTTGACCGTGACACCAGCGGCATTATGATTGGCGCTCGCAACGACGAAGCAGCCACGATGTTGCAAAAACAATTTGCTGATCGCAAGACCAAAAAAACCTACTATGCTGTTACTGATGGAATTCCCAAGCTCGAAACGGCTAATATCGACCTGCCAATCGGTCGCAACCCATCAGCACCCAGTACTTTCCGAGTTGATGCTAGCGGCAAATCCGCTATAACACGCTACGAAGTTGTGGCAATCAATGGCAGCCATGCGCTTGTTAAACTGCAGCCAAAAACCGGCCGAACTCATCAATTGCGTGTCCACATGAGTTACATCAATGCGCCAATTATGGGTGATCGCGTTTATGGCAAGGCCGGCGACCGACTATACTTGCACGCAACCAGTCTAGAGATAACCATTCCTGGTAGCGAACGCAAGATTTTTGAAGCGTCGCTGCCTGCTGAATTTACAAATCTTTTTCCTGACGCCAAACTATGACCCAGCCACTGATTAATTCAGTAAGCGAAAAAACTATCCGGCTTGCAGCCAATAATCTACCTCAATCCCTGTTGATGACGGGCGAAATAGGCGTTGGCCTTGGTACTGTTGCCAAGTATCTGGCCAACCTATGCAATATTCATCCAGTCATTATCTTGCCCGAAAAAGACGAAAAAATTGATATCGACAAAGGAACGATCGGCGTCGACCTGATACGCCAGGTCTATGCCGATACTCGTACCAAAACTTCGTCTAAACGGATGATTATTATCGATTACGCCGAACGAATGACCGTCCAAGCACAAAATGCGTTTTTAAAGCTACTCGAAGAGCCCGGCGGCAATACTCATTTTCTACTGCTGTCACATTCGGCCAACAAATTACTGCCAACAATCTTGTCACGCGTCGAAGTTATCCATCTGCGCCCGATTAGTGACGTTCAATCCAAACAGCTGCTGTCCGACCTAAAAGTAACCGACAGCACCAAAATCGCCCAGATGTTATTTATGGCCAGTGGTAGGCCAGCTGAATTAACCAGGCTAGCGACCGACGAAACCTATTTTAACCAGCGCAGCAACCAGGTGCGCGACGCCCGGCAAATACTGCGGGGGACTAACTACCAAAAACTAATTGTTGCCCATCAGTACAAAGACGACCGACAGGCAACTCTGGGATTATTGCTCGGTGCGGCTAATATTCTAAAGATCAGCATCAACAGCAACCCTCAGCCAGACGCTATCAGTCGCCTGGACGTCATACTGGATACCTACCAAAAAATCGATGCTGGCGGCAATATTCGGCTTTGTTTAGCGCGAATTATCGTATAATCTGTTATAATAATTACATAAATATGTTAGGTCTAGCATTAATAGTACTATTAGGTGGGTGGGCAATCTATCAACCGCAAACCATCGCCGAGGTGAAGGTAGACCTGCCAGCTAAACTGTCGGACAAGCTTAATCAACTGTGGTCGATTGCACAAGAATCGATCCAAACCAACAAATATCTACGCGCCGAGAAAGCACTGCTGACTATTTTGCGCGTTGATGAACGCAATGCCAGTGCCTACAATCGCTTAGGTATTCTTTACGCCAAGCAAAAATCACTAAAAGACGCTATTGAATGTTTTGAGATCGCCCAATCGCTCGAGCCCAGCGCCAGCAGCCTACACAATGTCGGTTTGATCTATTACGAGACCAAGAATTACGACAAGGCCGCCCTGGCATTCGAGCAAGCATTGGCCCTAGAAAGCGACCTGGCATCGCGTCACATTGCCTACGCCAAGGTACAAGAAAAGCTTGGCCACGACAAAAAGATGATCGAATCCCTCGAGCGCGCAGTCGAACTCGACCCAATCCCACAGACCCTCAATATTCTGGCCGATGCCTACGACCGAACCGGCTCGACCGAACTAGCGCTCAGCCTGCGCGAAAAAGCCGCCCGAATGATAATCCCTCAAGCCCAACCGCGCCGCATCCAACAACCCCGCCGCGTAATGTAATCTTACGTCTATCAAATAAAATATCCACTTCAAGGGTGGGTATTTTATTTTGGTGCTGAGAGAAGGACTCGAACCTTCGGAGCCGTAAGGCGGGAGATTTACAGTCTCCTGTGATTGCCACTACACGATCTCAGCAAATTTGGAGCCGACTCTCGGGATTGAACCGAGGACCTTCACTTTACAAAAGTGTTGCTCTACCACTGAGCTAAGTCGGCACTTAATCTATTTTAACATATTTTTCTCTACGCCAAAGCCTTCCGTGCCCTTTATTTAGGTTTTTATAGTTAATTGTCAAAGAATGACAGTTTGGGCATAGTAGTATGAGGTTGTCTTCGGTATTATTATCTGAATTACCATCTATATGATCGATTTCTAACGATGATTTATTAGTAATAGGGTTTACCTTGCACCACCCACACCTAACACACCTTCCATTGTACTTATCAGTTATATATCTAATGATATGACCAGATAAGTTCTTTACGTTAATCCCTCTATTACCGCTAACAATACTATTTTTCCAATTATCTATATAATTTTTATAACTATAGTCACTTTGACACTGATTTGAGCAGTATCTTCGTTTATTTGACGGTAATTGAGCTTTGCAGTTATCGCATAATCTCATAATATTATACTATCATAGAGTTTTACTCTTGGTATCGACTCTATAATTTGCTACAATAAACACAATATGCCGCGATAGCTCAGTTGGTAGAG
>CAIOSL010000015.1 GCA_903861015.1 uncultured bacterium | reverse complement strand
TAATCTCATGACGTTCAGTTTTATTTAAATGATTGTAATGGCTCATAATCCACAAGACTAGCAGATTGATGATAGATTGTCGCACTTCAGAGTTTAATTTGGGAGAGTCGCTGTCAACGAGCAGCGATTTGCCAAGTAGGTACTTGTTTTTTGTTCAACCACCACAGGAGAAGCCAATGGCTACCGAGCAATGTTCATATTGCAAAGGCTGGATAAACACCGCCTCGCAATCACACCACGTCATTACTCTTCAACAAGATGGCGACGTGTTCTTGCACAGCGACGGCATGTGTTACGAGCGATTCGAGACGAGCGACACCGTCGTTCATGCCCGATTCGTTCAAGCACAAATACAAGAGGCTTTAGCCGCATAATGCGACGACCAGCCTGCAATACCTTTACGGCTAGGTTCTTTCACGGACCTAGCCACTTTTTTATAATTATAAGCATAACAACCAACATTATTGCAATTAATGTAACTGTGTGGTATAAGAGTTTAATAGCTTTTTTCAAAAAAAGCTAGAACATTACAAAAACCGTCCACCCCAAACAGGAGCAAGACAATGAGCCACGCCCACATGCGTTGCGCCCAATGTAATGGCTTTGTGGACATCATGCACAGCAAGCACTACGAGCTTCACACCACTGGTGGCGAAGTCTTGTATCTGCACGCTGACAATGATTGCCACGAGAAGTTCGCGCCCGACGAAGAAATTGCCCACGAGCAAATCATCCCGGCGCGGTAGCCCCAACCGCTCGTCAATGTACGAGCACAACCAAAGCAGGTGAGCACGATGAGCATCCAATGCGCCAACTGCCATGGATGGTTCAACCCGGACCATGAGAAAAAGTATTACAAGATCACCCTGCAAAGCGGGGCGACTGTGTACACTCATGGTGACGATTTCTGCCACGGCAGTTATCAACCACCAGCTGGTGATTCGGTGGCCAAAAGCGAAAGCTGCGGCCAGAATCACAGATAGGCCCATCGTGGCCTCAACCCAAAAGCGAACGAGCAGGCGCTATATCCTGCTCTTTTTTCTTGTCTGAGATTATTTGAATTTGCTATTGATTATGCCCAATATAAGTGGTATAACATCATACTATATATAAGCCCTTCATCGAGCCCGGCAACGACCAGGCTCTGAAGGTTAGATTATATTGTTACTTGAAGGGGACACAGATTATGAACGCCGCACCTGCTGCTGTTGACACTGGCATATCGGGTATCTACCTGATGATCGCCATCCACCAATCGTACCGTCGTTGCGCTCACTGCGGTGAGTTCATGAACGTACAATTTGTCGACCACTACGAGGCCGAGGAGGGGATGATTACCATCTACCTCCACGCCGACGGATCCTGCCACGAACACTTCGCTCACGGCCATCGGGTCGTCAACGAAAGGCGAATCAATCGTGGCTAGCAACCCGGCACATAGTGCCGCCAAGTAACGGGCAGATACCCTCACGTATCTGCCCACTTTTTCTTTTTACGATTTAAAAGGACTATAATGGTATTAGTGGGTAATCAGTCCACTCCATGAGCTAAATATAAGTAAAGGAGTAATACTAATGATTCAACCAAATACTCTTAAGACCCTCCAGTCATACAACGGTTCGCTATTTCCAATTCTGTCGGTCTATCTGGGGTCTGACACCCTGCAAGCTCCAACCCGCGAATATCTGCTAACCCAACTTCACTCGCTGACTCACAACCTGACAGCCGATCAAAAAACCATGTTCAAACGTGACATCAAAAAAATCGAAGAATATATCAACAGCTACACACCATCGTATCGCGGTTTAGTATTTTTTAGCGCCGGTAACAAATTGTGGCAGGCGTTAAACTTGGAGTTTTATATGCCCGCCAGTCTGACCGTCGATAATTCGCCAAATACCGAAGCTCTGGCTAAGTCACTGCATTCACATTCCAAGTATTTAGTGCTGCTGGTTGACCGCGAAAAAGCCAAGATGTTTACTGTCGAGCAAGGCGAGATCGCTGAACAAGCCGAATATATTGGCGATACGGTGTCGCGCCCAGCCAAAGCTAGCAGTCGGGATGGCACCGACACTCAACCAGATATTAATTCGCGGCGCAGCGACATGTTGCTCAAACAACATATAGTCGAAGTTACCAAGGCCGTAACCAAATTCGTCAAGGCCGCTGATATAAGTTTTGTGATTGTTGGTGGGCACAACGAGATGTTCAAAAAAGTAGCAGAGGCCTTGCCAGCCAACCTAAGGTCGAAGACCGTCCTGGGATTGGTGACGGATATTAACCAGCCGCTAAGTACCATCCTGCGCGAGTCCAAAAAACTAGCGGCCAGTGTCAAATAAAGCGACAACCCCTAGGTTAAGCATCTTTTAATCTGTCTGGTTTAGTATGGTTTTTGAAGGGAGCATTATAAATGCCAAAACAAGATCACGAAACCTATATTGAAGCCGACGAAATTACCGATAAAGACGAACCCCGCAGGACGCCACACGACCGCAGGGGCCATCACAGATGGCCGATGATTTTCGGCTTAGTTGCCGTCACGGGCTTATTGATAATTACCGCTGCTATGGCCGCCAGGATATTCTTGGTTCACAACCGAATGCAAAATATCATACCGCCAAGTAGCTACTATAATCTGCAAGAACCAGGCAGTCGATCAGTGCGTCACGATATGATGTTCCGCGGCAACCAAGTACCGGTTATATCTAACTCGGACCTAGTATCGGGCGTTGTTACATCGGTTGGCAGTAACAGCTTTACGGTTGCGGGTAACGGTGTGCAATACACCGTCACCACCAGCGACACTACGACCTATAATTCGACCAACAAAAAAGTTTCGGTCAATGACAGCGTTGTTGTCATCGGCAAAATCACCGACAAGACAATTGCCGCCAATGATGTCCAAGTAGTTAATCAATAAGATCGACTGAAAGCAAAAATAGGACCCTGGATAGCAGGGTTCTATTTTGATTGCCCGCTCAATTAGGCCTTGACTAGTTTAATCGGTTGGCGCAAAATAGTACGCAACTTCTCGGGCGCCGATCTGCGTGGATCCCCAAAGTATAGTTCGTGATGCCTGCCAACCAATTCGTAGCCATTATCGAAAGCGAACTGATGCATCTTGTTGATATTAGGCGCTTCTTGATTGTATGGTCCTATGTGCATAATTTGTACCGCCAGACCTTCGTCATAATCCTCGAGGCGCGCGTTTCGATAAACATCATCGTGCTTGCTGTTGATACATTCATCAACAACTTGGCTGAAAAATTCTGGCGTTACAAAGTCGGGTACGCGCAACATAACAGTCCAGCGCCAATCCCCAGGTCGTGTCATGTCAAAATCCTTGCCGTCACCGCTACCCGACCACCACAGTCCCTCGACTGGCGCCATATTAAATTTAGCGTAACCTTTTGGCGGGTCGTACTTTTTGTCCCAAAACTTGATCGTATAGACAATCCCAAACAAGGCCTTCATGGCTTTTTGAAACTCGGTTTCGCTTTGGTCGGAAGCTTCGGGCCCGCCATGGCCATCTACCATAACAAATCGCATCTTGGGCACAGTTATTATAGCCGGCTGGGTATTGGCTTTGTAAGTCGTATCTTTTCTGAAATCGATTGTTTCCATACGATAACCTCCTGGTTTAATTATAATCCCGTTAACGCAAACGCGCATCGACATAACGCAGGTAGCGAATATACATAATCCAGATAGAAGTCTGAAAGACAATCTGCGCCTCGATCATAAAACCGGTTGGCTGAATCAGATAGACAATTGCCGCAAAACCACTGACGATAAGCAGAGCAAAGATCAAAATATTCGTCCAGGCCCGATAGATAATCATCATCATAATCGCCATGATAAATTGCAGGCCAAACAACAACGTACCGATGGTTTTGTGTAACGAATTAGAGATTTCTAGGTTTAACGCGTTATGGGGCGTGATCAAAATACCAATCATCAGTACCGCTACCACTCGCAGGCCAACCCTGATGTATCGGTCAGCCCAGGTCTTGTTGCCGATGACCGATGACGCCTGCCACAACAAATAACTGTTCAAAATAAAGGCCAAACTGTAGGGAAGTAGGGTTTCAGAGAAGTTACCGTAATAACTGATGCCGCTGTTAACTATCAAACCAATCGGCCGAATCAAAACGCAGATCAGCAAAAGGCCAAAAAAGCTGATAACACCAGTTAGCATGTATTTGGCGCTTTTTTGGTAGTTCATACGCAATCATTATAGGCCATATTGGCTGTATAATAAATCAGTTTTAGATACCAGTAACATTAAACAGGCTGCCGATAACAAATGTGACAATCATCGCCAACACGCCACCGCTGAC
>CAIOSL010000014.1 GCA_903861015.1 uncultured bacterium | reverse complement strand
AGAGGTATTTAATGAATACAAGAATGGAACAATATATGCCTAAAAACACAAACAAAAAAGAGCCTAACAGCTCTTTGTATTTAGACGAAACTGTCGCACTTGAGGGTTGTGGGCAGCGCAGCTACTTATCTATAATAATACAACTTTATGTACATTGTGTCAATTGTCTGATTGACAATATAATAGCCCGTGTGTGGGTTTTCATTTCCACAAAACATCGGTTTTTTCGGCGCATATATATAACCGTCGACTGTCTGATGTATAATACAATCATATGGTTATATCTATCGATGAAGTCAAGAAGATAGTACTAAATTTATCCGAGCGCGAGCTCAAGAATCCAGAGGGGGCGGGCGTTGATCTGCGTCTGGGGTCGGTTCACAAAATAGTTGGTGGTGAAGCATTTATCGAGGCCGATGGAATCGGCGGGCAAGGCAAGCGCAGTGGTTTTCAGACCGAAGAGATACTGGCATTTGCCAGTGACGCCACTGAACAACAAAAACTAGTCATGCAACCAGGCGACTATTATTTGGTCAAAACCGTCGAATCGGTCAATATTCCACTGGACGCGATGGCCGACTTTCGACCACGATCGACCTTGTTCCGATCGGGCTTGCAACTGATTACAACTATCGGTGCGCCGGGCTATAATGGCGAATTAATCTTTGGGCTGACCAACAGCGGGCCACTGCCAGTCACACTTGAACTGGGTGCTCGCATTTGTACAGTCGTGTTTTATCGGCTTGAGACCGAAGGCATCGCATACCGCGGCCAAAACCAAGGTGGTCGCGTAACCGCCGCCGGCGTCGAACAACAAGTCTAATAATACAACTTGCATAACAAATCAGATCATTTTAATGTGCGTGTTGGGATGTATCGCATTTTTAGTTATACCACCGTAAGGGTGGGGGACGCAGACACAATTAAGTGCCGCATCCCGCCACAAACGGTATTAAAAATTAACGTTTGGCGCTTTTTGGGCGCCGGCCTCAGATTTATACAGCGGTTTCGCTGTAAAACCATATTGGTTAGCCAGCCAACTCTTAGGAAATACTTGGATGCTGGTATTATATGAATTGGCAGCATCTGAGTAGTCATTTCGTGACTTTTTTATCCCATCTTCAAGGTTCGCGAGTTTATTCATAAGTACTTGAACCTGCTGATTGGATTTTAGATCCGGGTATGCTTCCTGGAGCGGACGCAATAACGCAACAGTATTTATACTGCTAGCAATCGCTTCTTTCTCACTGTCGCTCGACGCATTATTGTAACGCGTTCTGGCGTCGGCAATCTGCCCAAACACATCCCTTTCTTGCGCCTGTCCACCCTTGACGGTAGACACTAGGTTATCAACGAGATCGAACCTCTCTTGATAACTAGCTTCTAGCGCCGACTGGCTACGTTCAACTTTATTACGACTTGTAACCATGCTGTTATAATTCAGCATGAGCCACATACCCACTAACAAAACCACTGCCGTTACAATACCGGCAACTTTTGCTGATTTAGACATAGGCTTTTTTATTAGACTTATTATTAGTGAACGAATTCACTATATACATTACCCCGTAAACCAAACCCCCAGCTAATGCGATCATGATAATCCAATTAAAGACCACCAAGACAGTGCTACCATCATCCTCAACAACTGTTTTTTCTTCACCCGGAATGGTCGTTGTGGTACCATCTGGATTAGTCACGGTCTGATCCGGCTCTTTAACCACTGCTTCCTGGGTATTAATCCGGTCTCGCGATGATTGCGAGAATAGGAATATCCAGGGCAGATAGTCAATGAAGCTCGCGCCTCGATTGACATACTGAACCTGGGACCCGAGAGGTGGGGTATAACCACCACGAAATGTTGGAC
Source organism: uncultured bacterium (assembly GCA_903861015.1). Classification (GTDB taxonomy): domain Bacteria; phylum Patescibacteriota; class Saccharimonadia; order Saccharimonadales; family Saccharimonadaceae; genus UBA1547. Next base: position 1,352 of record CAIOSL010000014.1, on the reverse strand, counting down.
GATACGATTCGTCCACTACATTCGCTTTACCTAACGTCTTCTTGCCACTGGAAGTTGTCTTCACAGGAGCATCGGCCGTTTTTGTCGAAGCCGTCGGCTTTGTCGACACTTTTGGTGTCGTCGAGGCCGTACTTGGCTTAGACGAAGTTGAAGATGAAGACACCGAACCGGAAGTTTTTGCAGATGTCGACGGAGTCGACTTCACACTAGGACTACTAGACCTAACGGATCCACCCGATCGACTACCACCGCTACTTGAACCGCCTTTTGCGTCTACACTAATAGACGTTGCCAAAAACGAAACAAGCAACAAGATAGCAAACCAAGCTGTTTTTGGTTTTGTCATATTACATATAATTAAAATTAGCAAACTAAAAATGTGCGCATCGACCAACACGCACTAAAATGATCTGACTTGTTAATGTGCAAACTTCGCAAAGCGCGATTACTTGATAACTATTCGATCACAAAAACACCAATTGTCAACCGGCAAACAGCGGTCGATATAACAAAACAACCGCGGCCCTGAACGACTTTGCTATACTAAATACATGAAACTACTACTTACGTCACTGGGACTCACAAACGACAAGATCGCTAGCGCATTAGCCGAGCTGACGGGCAAAAACCCCAGCGACACCAAAGTTGCTTTTATACCAACTGGCGCCCACTGCAACCGGGGTGACAAAGGCTGGTTGATCGATAATATGAACCGCATCAAAAGTTATGGATATTACGTCGAGATTGTCGAATTAACCGCCCTCAACCGTGAAACCATCGCCACAATCTTGAACGATTCGGACGTGATATTTATTGGTGGCGGCAACTGTTTTTATTTGAGTTATTGGATGGAGCAAAAGGGCCTGTTTGATCTGTTGCCGCAACTACTCGGCACCAAAGTAATCGCCAGCCTTAGCGCCGGCAGCATGGCCATCGCCAGCAACTACCGCTTGTCGTCCCAAGCCCTCGACCGCGACGAACACATATCTGACGAGGAATACAACAACCTAGGCCCCAAGGGCGAGTCGTCCGCCCGAACCCTAAACCTGGTCGACTTTGTCGTTAAGCCGCACTTTAACTCGGCCGAACATTATGAAGTCCGAAACGAAGAATATATCCGGCGAGTTGCGTATCGCGCCGGCAAACCAGTTTATGCCCTCGACGATCAATCGGCGCTCAAAATCACCGACGGCAACATCGAAGTTGTATCCGAAGGCAATTGGCTGTTTATTCAATAAATTACAAAATAGTTAGGCGCCAACAACCAGTCATTAACAGCGTACTTTTTGACATCTACGGCGGCGGGTGTTATAATATAATTAAGTTTACTGAGCTGCCCACAACCCTCAAGT
>CAIOSL010000013.1 GCA_903861015.1 uncultured bacterium | reverse complement strand
TTCAGCTTTAATATGTTGGTCTGTCGGTCTACCGATTGCCATATGTTATTACTCCTTATTTTAATGATTATACTGTCATTTGGATGAGACAGTGTGTTCATTATATTGGGAGCCTGACAGTGCATAGGGTTCAACCCTGAAAGGTGTAGATATTTACAAGTTATATATTTGTCTACTCGTATAAAAGAGAAAAAAGTCTAACCCTTAACGGATATATAATAATTCCGAATATGTAATAGTTGTCGGAATTGGTTGTGGATAGCTTGGTTGGTGGATTTTATATATCACAGGGAATCGGTCGCAGATAATTTGCTTTCAGCAAATTTCCGCAACCCCGCCTCAGTCGGTGACGGTTCGTCATCCGGCTTCCGGCCTTGCGGACTGCCGACGGGCAGTCCTCACCCGGATTGCACGGCGACAATCCGGGTTCGATTCCGACGGGAATACCAATTAAAAACCCCAGCACTAGGCTGAGGTATTTAATTTGGTGATCTCACCGGGAATCGAACCCGGATTGCCAGGATGAGAACCTGGTGTCCTAACCGTTAGACGATGAGACCGTGTCTATTGTGTGTCGGCGGCACACCGTTAGACAGTGAGACCGTTGGACTAGACTACTTTAGCAAATAACAGTGGTGATGTCTAGACTTGGGGTTGATCAATTGGCGCAGGGGCGGTTCCGTCGAGTTGTTGCAGGACCGAGATGAGTCTTTTGGGGGTGATTTCAGCCTTGATTAGGTAGGCATCGGCGTTTTGTTGCATGGCCATGCGCGACTCGTCGTCTTGCTCAAAGTTGGTCAGGACGATTACGCGCGAGTTAGGGATTAGATCTTCGCTGCCACCGCGCAGGGCTTCGAGGATCTCGCCGCCACGACGTTCGGGCAACATGACGTCCAGTAGTATGGCGTCGTATTGTTTGTTGCGCGCTGTGATTAGACCGTCGTTGCCATCGACAACCCAGTCAACCTCGTAGCCGGCTTTTTTGAGGCTGCGGACGTACATTTCGCCGATAAAACGATCATCTTCGATAACTAAAATTGAGTGTATTGCCATAAATTAACCCCTATACATAGAGTGGTTTTTAATCCAACCCTGCCCTTCTTTTATCATACCTTCGTTGCTGTTGTTGCCAGCGCGCAATTTGTCGGCCACAGTGGAATATATCGGTATTGATACAGTAAAGGTCGACCCCCTGCCGTCTTCGCTGCGGACGCTGATTGTGCCGCCGTGTGATTCGACAATTGCCTTGCTGATGTAAAGGCCGATACCAGTACCGGCGACTGTCTCGCGCGAGCGGTGTGACCGATAGAACTTTTGGAACAGCTGACTGACGACACTTTCGGGCATACCGATGCCGTGGTCCTCGACTGATACGTCGACAAAGTTGCCGTTAACAGCGGCGGTGACGTTGATGGCGCCGCCTTCGTTGCTGTATTTGATAGCATTGTCGATCAGGTTGCCTAGGACCTCGCTGAGACTGGCGCGATCGGCGGCGATCGTTGGCAGGCCGGCTGGAATTTGAACTGCCAGCAGGCGGTTTTGGGCAGTAGCGCGCATCTTCATGTCGTCGCTGATGACGTCATAGATGCCGCCAATCGAGTCTTCGATCAGATGAACCTTGAGGTGGCGTCGGTCGTAGCGCGACGTGTTAAGGATGTTGTTGATATAGCCCGATAGGCGGTTGGACGAAACGATTAGACGGCGGAAAAGTTCGTGCTGGTCGTCTTGCAGCACGCTGTCGAGCTCGTCGTTTAAGACGTCCAAATATCCGCGGATAACCGTTATTGGTCCGCGTAATTCGTGGGCGGCAAAGGCGATGAAGTCCAGGCTCTCTTCGTCGACACTATAGACGTCGGTCCGATCAATTAGCGTCAAGACGGTTTCGGCAGCCGAGCCTTTGTTGTACGATGCCATGACATCAAATAATCGTCGGTTTTCTTCGTTTGGCAAACGGTCGGGCACGCGCGTCCAGACGTGTTCGGCGTGAACCGATACTTCTTCGCAACTATCGAGCCATTTGTTGAGGTCGTTGTGGTCGTTAAACAACAGGTCGAGGGTGCGGACGCCATTGGTATCAATGTGAATTGGGGCGGCCTTGTTGACATAGGTAATTGCACGGTTGCTGTCCATTGCGACAAAGCCACAGTTGGTTAGGTCGAGTGCCGCTGCAACTGCTGACGACGGAGTGGTCGATTCGTCAGATGCGGTGTCAGTCGAGTCGTCTTGGTGGGTCGATAACTCATAGATGGTTTGCAGGGCGTCGTGCAAACCGGATTTTGCGTAGGCTGGGCTGTTAGAGTTTGGCAACGGCAGGGCTGGCTTTTCGCCCGAGACGTGAATTATGGCGGCGATTAGGTCTTTGGTGGGCCGAGAAATCATGTGGACGATGATAATATTGGCGATTAAGCTGGTTGCAAACAGTGCGCCGACAATAATCAATAAAGCCAATGCCCCTACCCCAGTTGCGGCCATCAGTCCGGCAACCAAAAGCGTCACGCCAAGCTGGGTTACGGCAACAATAATGATAGTTTTTTTATAAAAACTGGGCCAAAACTGGCTGGCTTGCCTGGGCGTTTTGTTTACTTCCACGTGACGTCTCCTCCGTTATTTGGTACTGCGGCAACCCAGGTTTGGCCACGTACCAAAGGTATGTCGCTGCCGGCTGCATCAGTGAATGTTATTTGACCTAGTTTGCTGGATTTGTGCCAGGTGGCGTTCACGGCGGTGCCGTTTTGGAAAATTGTTGCCGCACCAGATCCGATAGTGCTGATACTTTCGCGCCAGCCGTCTTCAAAAACCGTCGTTTCGTCAACGCGCATGGCTATGACTACACTCGGGGTGATTTGGCCGGATTCGCGGTCGGTGTGTGGTGCGCCAGCTTGTGACCGGGCGTAGGTGTTGGTGGCTGGGTTGTATATGTAGTTCGAGTTGTACAGGTCGCTGCTGATAGTGATGTCGATATTGGTGGCGTTGGGGGCTGCGCTGGGCTGGGCGTCGGTACGGCTGAAGCCGGTAAACGATGACGAGGTGTAGCCCTTGGCAGCATTAAGCGCGTCGAGTTTAGCGAAGCTGGTATAGACGTTGTGTGGCGCATAACGGTCGGTCGATCGCCAGTAGCTGGCCGAATTAAAGAACTGGTCGATGTCGCGATAACTGCCGTTTCTGATCTCGCTGAGGGCCATAGCGCTGCCACCGACATGTCCAATACTGGTGTTAAACGCCGCCAGCCAGTCGACGTCGTAGAGCCGCAGGCTGCGTACTGGGCCGATCATTTGCGGTTTTTCTTGCTGATACAGCACCAAAAAGCGGGTTATGCCACCTTCGGCGATGGCTTCAAATACTACCCCGCTGTCTTTGAGGCCAGATTGTGGTCGGGCATCGGGGCTGTTTTCGATCATAATGCCAGTAACGGCTTGGTGAGTGGCGGCCTCGTCGGCGACCAATTTACCAGTTAGGGGTGAATAATATTTGGGAGGCTCGGGTGGCGGCGTTGGCTGAACGGCGGTAGTTTGATCGGTGTTGGTGGTTTGGGTGGCTGCCTGGGTATTTTGCTTTTGAGACAGCAAATAGTAAGTTGTCCCGCCCCCACTGACGGCTACTATGATGACTGCAGCGATGATGACTAAACGGTGTTTGAACAACCGCTGATGCACGTGTGACCCTAGTCGACGGAGACGGGTAAATAATTTCATAGCTTAAGCGCTATTATACCAGAAAAACTGATTTTAAAAATTAATTAGCGGTTATTGACGTTGTCAATAACCGCTTTTGTTCTGCCTGGATCATAACCATTGTTGATTGGTCGCGACCCCACTGGAAAATACACGTAGGCAGGCTTCTACGACTGTTATGTCGAGATGCGAGCCCCTCACCCGAACCGCTTCTTTGAGCGTATCGTCGATCCCCATTGCTGGACGATACGGCCGGTCGCTGTTGAGGGCGTCGACAAAGTCGGCAACCGCCACAATTCGCGACTCGACAAAAATTTGCTCTGGCTGTAACCGGTAAGGGTAGCCAGTGCCGTCCACTCGTTCGTGATGCTGTAGTACGCATTGCCTGACGAATTCGGGTATTTCGAATCCGCCAAGTATCTCGTACCCCATCAACGGGTGGCCCTGGACGATCGCAAATTCGTGCGGCTCGAGCTTGTCCGGTTTGTTTAATATCTCGGGCGGCACTTTGGTTTTGCCGATGTCATGCAACCTGCCAATAACTTGGACGGTTGTAACTCGATCGACTAGGCCCAGATGCCGGGTTATGCTAGCCGCGAGTATTGCTACTCGCTCCTGATGAGCCCTGGTGTCGGGATCACTCATCTCGACAATCTTATCAACTATGTCCATGGCTACTACCTCCGTAGTTCAATGGATGTTAAAAAACGCCTAGCGAGTATCATATTACTATAATTTACACCGTAGTCAAGCTGAACCGGTTTATTGCATGTTTTCAAGAAAGTCAACAACCGAGAGATAGGTGGTGCGTAGGGATTGCACGTCAACCCATTCGCTATCTTCGTGCAAATTGCCGCCGATTGGTCGAAATAACGCTGTTGGGATATTGTGTTGGCTAAAAAAGCTGGCATCGCTGGCGCCGTTTTCGTTACCAAAAACGACCGCTTTGTCGTTATGTTTTTGGATTGAGCGTTGCAAGGCGTGGATGTGAGGGTGGTTGATGTCGGTTTCAAACAAGTCGTGCGCGGTCAAAACGGTTACCGAATCTGTCGACCCGGTATAGTCATTGATTATCGAGCGAATTTCGGTTATGTGATCGTTGTTGACATATCGGATGTCAAAGTAGGCATGAGCCAGGCCTGGTATTTGGTTGATGCTGTTGTCGGTCTCGATGCGCGACAGCAAAACGCTGGTTTGCCACTGGTCGTCGATACTTGGTTGCGGAAACCGAGTGCTGATGTGATTGTGTAGGTTATAGGCCTTGATTAGGGCGCTGTCGCCTCGCCATGGATAGGCGGCGTGGGCCGATGTGCCGTTTAGGGCGATCTTCAGATGTATGCCACCCTTTTGTTTAAGGACGATCGTCGTGTCGTCACCGCCGTCGGCGATAATGGCGATTTCGCCCCGGTAACCTTCTTGTTCTAATAACGCCTCGGTGCTCTTGCCTGTGGTTTCTTCGTCGGCGGTGATCATAACGGCAATGTCTTTTTGGCCACCGTTTTTGACGTAGTCAGCGGCAGCGTAAGCACAGGCTACTAGGCCGGCTTTCATGTCGTAGGCGCCACGACCAAACAAGCGGCCATCGGCTTCGGTTGGTGTAAATAACTTTTTGTCACCTTTGACGACATCGATATGGCCCGAGATAATGGCGTTGACGGTTTTTTGATCGGTGGTCGACATTACTAGGGCTGGGTGGCCGTTAAAATTGTAACGGCGCATCTTGAAATAGCTACTGAATTCGGTTTCGAATAGGTCCAGGCAGGCGTCTTGGGCGGCAATGTTGGCTTCGATTGACTCGATGGCCATTAATTGCTTGCTAAAGTCGATAATTTGTCGGGTACTGGTGGTATCGGTAGCGGTGATTGGTTGATTTTTCATAATTTATAGCTCGTTTATGACTTTTTGGATTCGATTAATTGTGCGGTCTTGGCCCAGGACGGACAAGGTGTCGTTTAGGGCTGGACTGAATGGCGCCCACGATACGACCAGGCGAATTAGACTGAAC
>CAIOSL010000012.1 GCA_903861015.1 uncultured bacterium | reverse complement strand
TGAATAACCTTTCCGATACAGAATGCTAATCTCATGACGTTCAGTTTTATTTAAATGATTGTAATGGCTCATAATCCACAAGACTAGCAGATTGATGATAGATTGTCGCACTTCAGAGTTTAATTTGGGCTTTTGGCATATGTTTGGATATTGTGATGGAACGGTACGACTACTTGATATTTAATCAGTACGAAGACAATCTAGAAAAATTAGATTCCGTCGCCCTTTGCCGTGCTGTTGTCGATCAAACCAAGGCCAAACAGTATGAATTGGCTGATGAAAGCATGGTTATGGATTGTTTGCGCCTGGCCGAAACAGTTCATCGTAACGATCGACGAACCAACAGTCCATATATTGACCATCCGATGCGAGCAGCCTTGATGGCTTTAATGTATTTTAATACCAACCCCGATGTGGTGGCTGGCTGTTTGTTGCATGATACCGTCGAGGATCACCCGCTCGAGGTGGCCGAGCTGTTGGGTGGCGAACCGATAGATAATGGTTTGTCCGTGGCTGATGCCAGGGGTTTGGCATTCGAGCAGTTGACGCTAGGTGCTAATCGTAACGTCGCGGCGATCGTAAAGGCAGTTACTAACCCAGTCGAGATTATGGGCGCACAATTAGATATCGATCAAAAACACGCTATTTACCACAGTCATATTCGCCAGATCCTCAATAATGATGTGTCTGGTCAGGGCGCAGCAGTCGTCAAGTTTTGTGATTTTTTTGATAACGCTATTCGTAATCACCTGACTACCGATATTGCCAAGCAAAACAAGCTCGATGGCAAATATTATCCGCTATTTAACAACTATCAGGATTGGTTGGCGGCGTTGCCAGACAATGTTATTGGTCGCAACAACAAAAAGATCTTGGCTGACCTCATACAACAAGGCGACCGACGCTCGGTTCAGCGTCGGTCACGGGTTGGCGGTTCGATTGCCAGCCTTATATTATCTGGCGAATAGCTTTTTGCTTTGGATAGCGATCATACCAATGCCAAAGACGTGGGTGGCGATTAACGTCACAAAACCGATAATTGGCACAAAGTACGATACGGCTAGCAAACTGGTTCCGGCGATAATTGCCTGGTAAGGTTTGTTGCCGGCTATCAAACGGCGGCCTAGAGCATAGCTGGCGAACGAGGCGCTCAGCATGGTGACTGTGATATAGGTTACCAGCACCAATAAGGCTAGTGGCAGCCCAACAAATGTAATGGCCAGGCCGATAATTACGACTGGCGCCAAAACGGCAATACCCAGGCCAATAGCGGCGGTTTTGCCTGGTTTTTTGATCGCACTAGTTGCGGCTTCGTTTAAGATCCGTGGGATAAGGGCAACAACAATGACCGATATGATCAAAAAAGCTGCCAGCATATAGATAAACGCTACAACCGAGAAAGCGATTGGTGCGTAGGTGTTGACGCTACGATCTTCGCTGGGGGTGGTGCGGTTGATTGCACCAGCAATTGACCCACCGCCATTGATGGTGATCTCGTTTTTGCTGATGTAGTTAACATTGCCGGCAACTTTGCCGCCAGCGCCGACGGTCATATCAACCAGTGATCCGTCGATGTCGCGACCAACTTGGCCGTTAATGGTCAAATTTTTTGAACCTGCGGTGACATCGCGTTTAACTTGGCCGTTGATGGTAATATTGTCGCTGCCACCCAACAAATCTTGACCGATAACGCTTTCGCCGCCGATCGTCAGATCACGAGCACCAACCGAGGCGTTGTGACCAACTTGGCCGTTAATCGTGATGCTTTGGCCGACCAAACGCACGCTACCCTCGACCGTGCCGCCGATAGTTATGGTTGCGCCACCACAAAATACGTCACCTTTGACTGTGCCGCTGATATTGACGGTACTGCCGGCGCAATATACGTCGCCGTTAACTGTACCGGCGATGTCGATGTTGTTGCCGGCTGCAAACAACATACTGTCGACGGTTTCGGTCTTGGCGACCGTTATGGTATCGCCCGATTTAAAGCCCTGTGCATTGGCTGCGCCCACAAAAACCAATGTCGATAACAATACCAGACCCAGGCTTAAGGTGATTAACTTGATACGCCTCATTTTACCCTCCAATTGTTTATGGTTCTATTATACTCGACTAATCAAAGTATGTGTATACTGGCATTTATTGCAATCGCAAATTAAGCTATACTTAACTAATAAATATGAACGTCAGTAAATTGGTAACTAATGACGATATAGCTGCTACGGTTAACGGTGTAATTGATGATTACTTTAGCCGATCTATTGCCGAAGCTGACGCAATTAATCCTCATTATGCAACTTTGTGGCAAGAAATGTACCGTTTAATAAAATCTGGCGGCAAGCGGATTCGGCCCAAGATGACGATTATGGCCTACAAAGCTTTTGGTGGTAGTGATGTTGATGGTATTTTGCCAATTGCTGCGGCCCAAGAATTATTGCATGTTAGCTTGTTGATTCATGACGATATTATCGACCGCGACTATGTTCGTTATGGCGTCAATAATATTCACGCTGGTTACGAGAATATATACAGCGAACTGATCGCCAATTTGGGCGACAGGCATCACTATGCTCAAAGCGCTGCCCTGTTAGGCGGTGATTTGTTGATATCGGCGGCTTATCGTTTGATTTGCGACAGTACCTTGTTGCCCTCGCAGTTATTGATTGCCCAACGCCTATTAAGTCAGGCTATATTCGAGGTTGCCGGCGGCGAACTTTTGGATATCGAAACTTCTTTCAGGCAACATGGTCAGATTAACGCTCAGACTATTGCATTGTACAAAACCGCCAGCTACACGTTTATCAGCCCGTTAATGACCGGTGCGATTTTGGCCGGTGCTAGCTTGGATCAGCAATTGTCGCTTCGGGTATTTGCCGAGAGTTTGGGCGTTGCCTATCAATTTACCGATGACCTGATCGGAACTTTTGGCGACCAAGAAATTACCGGCAAATCGACTTCCAGCGACATAGCCGAAGGCAAGCGAACCATGATGGTTGAACTGTTTTATGATATGGCATCGGACCGCGACAAACAAAAGTTCGATAAATATTTTGGCAAGACCGACATTAATAATAACCAAGTTGCGATCATCAAGGACCTGTTGTTTGCATCTGGGGCTCGTCGTCAGACCGAATTAATAATTGACGATTATACCCGAAAGGCGCGTCAGGCTTTAGACAATATTGCTTTGGACAATCGTCATTATCAGATTCTAAACGACCTAATAACAACCGTAACCAGGCGTAACAAATAATGGATTTATATAACGATTTTGCTTATCAAACCAGTCGACAAATGACTCTAAAGTACTCGTCGTCTTTTGGAATCAGCAGCAAATTATTTTCTAGTGATATCAAAAAACATATCTATGCAATATACGGCTTGGTGCGCGTGGCGGACGAAATCGTCGATACATATATGAGCCAAGCAGCGGCCGAGATTTTGGAGCAGCTTCGTAGCGACACCTATTTGGCGATTGATCGAGGCTATAGTGTCAATCCCCTAGTTCACTCCTTTGCATTAACGGCTAGGCAGTATGGTATCGACAAGACGATAATTAATCCATTTTTTGACAGCATGGCAATGGATTTGTCGCCAAAGACATATAATACCGATCTGTACCACGATTATATTCACGGCTCGGCCGAAGTGGTCGGGTTGATGTGTTTGCGGGTTTTTTTCCAAGGCGACGACAGGCTGTATGCCAAGTTACGTGACGGCGCGGCGGCCTTGGGGGCTGGCTATCAAAAAGTTAATTTCTTGCGTGATTTGGCGGCCGACCACGGCCAATTGGACAGGATTTACTTTCCTGGCTATACCTTTGATTCGTTTGACGAAGCCGCCAAAATGAGCGTGATTGCCGACATCGAGGCCGATTTTAATAAGGCCGACGCGGCTATTAAGGGTTTGCCTAGCAACTGCCAGACCGCCGTTCGCCTCAGTCTAAATTATTATTCACAATTGCTTTACAAATTAAAGATAACACCGATCCAGGTCATTAAACGACAGCGCGTTCGGGTAAAAACCGCGCACAAATTATGGATATTGTTAGTTACAATCATAAAGGAGAAAATAAAATGAAATCCCAAAAAGTAATAATTATCGGTGCGGGTATCGGTGGTCTGGCAACGGCAAATTTGCTAGCCAAGGCCGGTTATCAGGTTGATATTTATGAAAAAGATTCGATGCCAGGTGGTCGGATGGGTTTGCTCGAGAAAGCTGGTTTTAAGTTTGACACTGGTCCGTCGTGGTACTTGATGCCCGAGGTGTTCGATCATTATTACCAGTTGTTAAACGAATCAACCGACAAATGGCTAGATTTAAAGCGCCTCAGCCCGTCGTATCAAGTATTCTTCGAAAACCAGCCACCGGTTAAAATTACTAGTTCGCTTGATCAAGACAGTAAAACATTCGAGGCTATCGAAAAAGGTGCGGGCAGTGCGCTTAAAAAGTACGTCAAACGCGGCGGTATGGTTTACGACCTGTCGTTAAAGCATTTTTTGTACAGTAATTTTACAAGTATCCGCGATTTTTTGCATTTTGACATTATTCGTCATGGTCTGACGATGCTGTTTAGGTCGGCGATTTCGATGGACCGCTATGTGTCGCATTTTGTGCATGATTTGCGGCTTAAACAAATACTGGAATATCATATGGTTTTCTTGGGTACTTCACCATTTAGGGCGCCCAGCATTTATAGTTTAATGAGTACGCTGGATTTTAAGGAAGGCGTTTTTTACCCTGTTGGTGGTTTGTACAAAATCATCGACAGCCTGACGACCATCGGCAATAATTTAGGCGTTAACTATCATTACAG
>CAIOSL010000011.1 GCA_903861015.1 uncultured bacterium | reverse complement strand
CTGGTTTACCTGTGGGCATATTTTAATAGTCCTTTCATAGACAGGGCTAACGCCCTGTCTATACCTATTCTTATACTAAATTAATATTTTAGCCAATTCCGGAAGAGACTATGTGTTGATTGTATTAGGAGGGGGACACGGCTGGGACGGCGGCCAGGTCAGGTCGTGCTTGGGCTGGGCTGACCGCCGGGATGACAGTGTGCGGGTTCGCCTCACAGTGATGTAATTACTTTATTATTTAGTAATTAACTCTTCCTTTTATTCCTTCTTCTTATTACTTGTTGTTTCTTTGTATATATTAATACCAACCTGGCGCTATAACTCTAGCAATAATTTTTGAACCTCTGCGTCTGAATAATCGATGTTCTCTAATACTGGGACTGGACGGGCGGTTGGCAGCGTGCCTAGATCGACGTCTGAAAAGCCAGTACCAACATGGACATTTGTAATCCCAAGTTCGGCATGCGTTATTAGGTAGTCTTTCAAGGCGTGACGATAAATCTCGACCACTGATTGCAAGTCTTTGGCGCCATATGCTTCGATATTATCGATTACCAGAGTGTTTGGATGGGTTTCGTTAATAAACCAGAATGACTGGGCGATTATGGTGCCGGTAGTGTTGTATACCGCCATGAAACCGCAGTTTTTTTCAGTGTAACCCGCTCTGATGCAGTCGCTAGATTCTCCGTCGATTGTCATGCAGCAATTTGTATCTTCCCCGATCGTAAAACCACGTGGGTCGTCCTTGCTGAGGACTTCAAATTTGTACGACTTGCTTGTGTTGCCCCGTTTTATATCCACTGTGCAACTGGATGCAGGCAGGATACTAACAATATTTTTTTCAATGCGTTTGTTCTTCCAGTCCTTTAATCTTGACATAGCGCGTATGGTATCAATTGCTGATAGGCGTCGCATTAACTCTGTGCGGACAGGCTTTTGCCCTTCGTCCATTACTTCTCTATATGATAGATCGAATTTATCCTGTAAGTTACCACTAGATTCTAGGTCTAAAGCCATTTGCTCGAGCGCGTTGTTATTATGCCAGAGCTCTATATCTTTGACGTTATCTGATATGCCGCATGCTAACGCCATCGGACGATCACTCCATATCTTTGTCAGCCGGCTATTAGTCGAGCTAGTGTGTCTCATTAGCCAACTTTGAGTATCATTTATATAATTATTGCGTGCGGTCCGGGCCTGCGTCAGAGCGCGCACCGTATCGCCCAGATTGCCCAATACAGCCGGCTCGCCTGTCTGTACGACGTTACGCATATCGTCAAGACGATTAGACAAGTCGGCCGCACTTAAATAATAGCTAAACACCTCTTTGCCTCGCCCGAATGCTGTCGTTTGATGAAAGTCATCTATCATCAGTTTGGCTCTGTCAAATAACGTCTGGGCTGAAAAGTCAGATCGTTTGTAAAATGGTATGCCGTCAACACTTTCCAGCGCTGCCCTAAATAGCAGTTGATTCTCTGGCGAAAAGAACCAAGACTCATTTTCAACAGATTTATCCTTCTTTTTACCCAAAGTGTCTAATAATTCTGGGCTGTTATTTAAAACCATATTGCAGAATTCATTTTTAATACTGCCAAGCAATTGTTTTAGTTGCTGGTCTAATTCGGTCGCATACGAAATATTATCTTTAAGTATATCTTTAAAAAACTTACGTTTTGTGATGCTGTTGGCAGTCGCCTCGTTGTATTTTTGGGCAAGGTTTGGATCATCAATAAGTATTTTGTTATAGAAATTGTTTGTAAAGACATTATTTTCGATAGCTAACTTTGCATTTAGATCTTGTCGTAAACCAGGTCGGAGTTTGAATATGCCGGATAGCTTATCGTCAACCGATGGCTCGCGCTCGACCCCTTCGTAACGCAGTCGAGCCCTCGTGTCTTGACCGGTGGCCAACAGTTGAACGAAAAATTGTTTTTCGGCGTCATGATCGATCAAGGTTGCCCTAAAGTCATCCAGATATTTAGGATCAAAATCGGCTGAATTGCGCGCGTTCAATATCTCCGTAATGTCATGACTGGTTTCAGGAATACGAAAAGTCGACAACCATTGCGAAGCGTCATGGATGTTATCTTGGACTTTGTTTTCAATCTGTAGTCGAATTAAATGCCCAATAGTTGCTTTATTAAAACCACCTTCCATATGCGCGTACGACAGCTCGCCGTACCAACGATCTATTGCTGATGATCGTGGCTGACGGATCTCGCCCGAGTCATTTGTCCGTGGTCTGGGCATATTTGTAAGTTCTGGTATGTCAAACCTAATACTTAGATTTCTAAGTATTTCTTCTGGCATGTCCACAAACCGGAATAAGTTACTTTTTAGTATATTAGGGTCGCTAAAATGCTCCTCTAGCTGCGGTATTTTGTTGCCAGGCAGATTTGTAAAGTGACTTAAATAGGTCACAACGCATTTGATGTATCCAGTCTCTATTATCTTGTTGGCAATCTCGGTATGGTCAAGCCCAATAAAATTTGGCAGGTGTTTGGCAACCTCCCAGCCGTCTCTCATTTCAATTATCTTGTTAGCTACTGCGTTATGGTCGATACCAATAAAGTTTGGCAGATAGTGGGCGACATCCTTACCACCTCCCCTTTCAATTAGTTTGTTGGCAATGTCGGTATGGTTAAGCCCAGTAAAATTTGGAAGGTACTCTGCAACACTCCAGCCGCTTCCCTTTTCAATTATTCTATCAGCTATCTCGTAATGGTCAGACTCTGTATAGTTAGAGATGTTCTCGGTGATACGTTCACCGTCCCAGGTCTCGATTAGTGGAATAGCCCATTCAAGCCCTAATTTAATGCATTCAGGTTTAGGGTTATTAAGTTGCTCGTCAAGGCTATTCTTGTCGTCGAATATCGTTATTGGTGGGGTCGTCTGTTCCGTGCTTAATGCAGACCTTCCTAATTCAGGCAGTATCGATCTTGGCTTATTGCCAATCATCTTTTCAGGAGTTTTGGATTTGTGTTCCATAGCTATAGTCAACGGCCACCTGCCTAGAAGTAGTAACTACCTATATTATGGCACCAAGTAAGTATTATGTCAATAACTGGCTTTAATCACAAAGAATGAACCACGTATTACCCCGGCCAGCTTAGACTTTTGTCTGGCGAACTTGAATTTACTAGCCAGTTCAATCGGCACCTCCATGCCTTCCGACAACTTAAAGCCGACGGCTCGTTTTTTAGGGTTATCCAGGTTGTATAGTACGTTAACCTCCAGGCCATCTTCGTAAAACACATACGACCATTTGATGTTATCTACCTGAAAACTGGATGTTTCTAGAGGTTTGGCAGCAAACTCGATATCACGCTCTTGTTTAAGAATTCGGCTGACATAATCAACAACTTCCTGGCTTTCACCGGCTGGCGTAACCGCAAACGCATGGTTGTATTTATTCATAAAGTACCGGGCTTCATTGGCGCGCAAGCCAGCTAGCGCATCAGCAACGGGTGAAGATTCCAGCCCGATGGCAGATACAGTATTAAAATCGACTATGTATGGCATCAATTACCTCCTTGTTGTTTTGTTAAACGCTCTTACTTTATTGTAATCTGCCAACGAGTTTTTATGTTAGCGCTTTTTCTCTTTAAACAAGGTATACCAACCTGTAATACCATCGATGTTCTTTTGATCGTTAAAATGAAGCTCTAGGCATCCATGGCCATCACCCAGCAGGACTATTTCGTGAGTTAAGCCATCCGACAGATACGAACCATCTGGAAAATCTTCGTATACCAAAGCGTATTCGATACCACCGCTGTTAAAATAATGCGCCCACGAATCGGGGCCAATTTTGCCATGGCTAAACCATTTAACGTAATCTAAATCCAGCTCGCCTTTATAGTGTGGTAGTATGGCTGTTTGGAAGAATGTTTCTAGGAAAATGTCGTCAGGGCATGGATGTATTATAGCAAAACGCAACTTCTCGAGTTCACGATTTCGGGTTATGAAAAAAGCCAGACCGAATATGCCTGATTTATTTCATGGCTGAGGATGAAGGACTCGGTTACGGATAATTTGCCTTGCAAATTTCCGCGACCCCGCCTCGCTTGGTTGCGTTCGCAATCCAGGCTGCGGCCTTGCGGATTGCAGACTTGCAATCCTCACTCCCGATGGTCATCGGGGCTTCGATTCCCGCAGTTACGAGCAAATTAAAAACAGACCACGCGGGTCTGTTTTTAATTTGGCTGGGGATGAGGGACTCGAACCCCCGATGACGGGACCAGAACCCGTTGCCTTACCACTTGGCTAATCCCCATTGATTATTATTGGTGCTTGTCGCACATTTTGGTTCTGGTCGCCTGGTTAATGACAGAACCCGTGTTGCAGATAATTTGCCTTGCAAATTTCCGCTACCTCGCCTCGCTTGGTTGCATTCGCAATCCAGGCTGCGGCCTTGCGAACTGCCGACATGGCAGTTCTCACCTTACCACTTGGCTAATCCCCAATAGTCACTATTATATCATCATAGATATGTGATGCAACAGATGTGAATTTGTAATTATCATACTTTGGCGGATATATGGCAAGATATATGACTAATTAGCTATAATAACTACATGGATGTAAAACCAAATAACTTGAATGAATTATTGCAATTGTGGCGCGGTGACCTGGCGCGATTAGCGACCGATCGGCCGACCGATGTGGCTTATGATATGGTTGGACGATTACTGGGCGATGATGACAGTGACTGGTATGATGGCAACCAAACGGTACTAGAAATATTTGATTTGGTTTCGGCGCTTGAAATCGCTTATGACCACCAGGTTTATTCTAGTCAGGCAGAAATTGAGGCCGAGTGGTCGCGCGTTAAGGATTTGGTTGCGCAATTGGAAAACGAGCTGTCGGGCCAGAATATAAAACCGGAATTGATCGTCTATGTTAACCCTGACGGCACACCGACTGGCGAGACCGCTCCTAAGTTAGAGGCGCACAATGCCAATACCAAGTTGCACCTGGCATTTTCTTGCTATGTCTTTAATGACCAGGGTCAGGTATTGGTGACCAGGCGGGCCCTGACCAAAAAAGTTTGGCCAGGGGTTTGGACTAATAGTTTTTGCGGCCACCCCGGCCCTAACGAAGCGATTACTGACGCGATTGCCAGGCGAGCGGATTTTGAGCTGGGCCTTAAATTCAGTGACGTAAGGGTTGTATTGCCAAATTACGCATATATCACCCCGCCATTTAACGGTATTATCGAGAATGAATTTTGTCCGGTTTATCTGGCGAAGGCCGCAACTGATCCCCTGCCCAATCCAGACGAGGTGGATAGTTACAAGTGGCTAGAATGGGCGGATTTTACCGCCCAGCTGTCGGCTGACACCGGTGACGTTTGGTCGTTTTGGTGCAAAGATCAAGTCAAGCAATTTCATCAAACTACCCTAAAAGAATATATGGCCCAACATGACTAAGATCGTCAGTTTGATACGAGACGAATTAATCGCCTGCGTTGATCCCGAAAAAGCAGAGGTTTATCCGCGGTTTTTTAAAGCTGGCCCCGGTCAGTACGGCGAGGGCGACAAGTTTTTGGGCGTAACCGTTCCTAGTTGCCGTAAAGTGGCCAAACAGTATAGCGATAAATTAACACTGGTTGATATACAAGATTTGTTAAACAGCGAGTGGCACGAGGTTAGGCTGGTGGCGCTTTTGATTTTGACGCACATGTTTGAACGTGCCGGTCACGACATGCGCAAGCAGATTTTTGATCTGTATTTGGCTAATACGGGCCGAGTTAACAATTGGGATTTGGTTGATCAAAGTGCGCCGCGGATCGTCGGTCGCTACACCTTTGATCACGCCTACCAACAGTCGGTTTTGGATCGGTTGGCGACGTCAGATCTGTTGTGGGACCGTCGAATCGCGGTTATTAGTACACTGTATTTTATTATTCAAGGTGACCCTCGGGTTACCTTACGAATTGTCGAAAAACTTCTAACCGATAAACACGATCTGATCCAAAAGGCCAACGGCTGGATGTTACGCGAACTTGGCAAGCGAATTGACAGTGCAATGTTGGTTGAATTTATAAAACAAAATTACGATCAAATGCCACGCACTACTTTGCGCTATGCGATCGAGCATTTCAGTCTCGATATGCGCAAGCGTTATCTGGCTGGCGAGTTCTAGTTATTTACTGGCAACTTTTCCGTCGACGATTTTAATCGTACGTCCGCAAAGTCGGGCTACTTCGGGGTTGTGGGTTACGATCACAAAAGTCTGACCTTTCTGGTTGAGGTCGATAATCAACTGCATGATCTCTTTGGTCATCTTGGTGTCAAGCTCGCCGGTTAGCTCGTCGCCAAAGATAATCGCCGGCTTGTTAACGATCGACCGGGCAATCGCTACGCGCTGCCTTTGGCCACCTGATAGTTCGTTTGGGCTGTGGTGTAGTCGGTCACCCAAACCAACCATTCGCAGGGCTTCTTCGGCCATTTGGCGGCGTTTGCCATATGTTGTCTTGGAATATTTGAGCGGCAGCATGACGTTCTCGATTGCGGTTAGGCTGGGGATCAAGTTAAATGATTGAAAGACGAAGCCTAATTCCTTTGACCTGATCTCGGGTAATCTACTTTTGGCGATAGTTGTAATGTTGTGGTCGCGCAAGAAGATTTGGCCGGTTGTTGGCTCGTCTAAGAGGCCCAACATATTCAAAAGAGTTGACTTGCCCGAACCCGACGGTCCCATAATCGCTACCATTTCACCTTCTTCGATCGACAAATTAATGCCGTTTAAAGCATGGACAACGACGCCCTTATGGCTAGTGTGCGGCTTGATCTTGCGACCGGTTACTATATTGTAGGCGCCGGTATAGTCCTCGTTGGCAAACATGGTTTGGGCTGATTCGAGCCGCTCGCCGATTCGTTTGATCTCATTTTTGTTAGTGTCGGCGTATGCTTGCTCGTACTTCTTGTGAAGTTTTTGGATTTCCTTTTGAGCGCGACGAGCGTCTTTTTTGTCGCCCATAATATATATCTTGCGGAGGTTGCTGAGTTTCAAGATGGTTTTTGGCATATTATTCCTCCCTCAATGATTTGACGATGCTGATGTGGACGGCGTGCATGGCCGGATAAATACCGGCTATGATGCCGACAATAACCGAGAATACCATCGAGCTGATCAATAGGTTTGGTGTCAGCAGGAAGATCTTGTCGCCTGTTTGTTCCATCTGGGCATTGATCAAAGTAACTATGCTGCTGCCGAGTGCAATGCCGATTACGCCACCCAAAAAGCCGATTATGCCGGCCTCGGTCAGGTATTCGATCATAATGTCGCGATTCTTGGCGCCAAGGGCTTTTTTAATTCCGATCTCTTTGGTACGTTCCGAGATCGACATAGTCATGGTGTTGATAATCGACAACGTACCGACCAGTAATGATATAAAGCCGATGCCATAGATTATAGACGTAAACGTGCCGACCGATGCTGTGACTTGACTGTTGAAGGCTTTTGGACCAACCGTTGCTACGTCGGCGACTTCGTTTTGGATCTTGGTGGCTAGGTCGTCCGGGTTAACGCCGTCATTTGGATAGACAACAAAGCCATATACCAAATCAGATGGTTTGGTGTTGCTGCGGATGATCTGGGGCTGATCGTCGTACATTAACTTTTGGCCATCACTAAACGATATAACCGCCTCGGTGTCGGGGCTGGTAAAAGTTTTTTCGTATATACCGACAACTTCGTAATCTTTGCCCCGTAATTTGATATTTTTGCCAATGTCGGCATTAAGCTTTTTGACTAGGTCAGACCCGAGTACGACTTTTTGGCTATCGGTACTGGTCAGGTCGCGCCCACGAGATATATTCAACTTAAAGCTTTCGTAATTGTTACGACCGTACTCTGAGGCTACGATCGAAGCCGGAGGCCCAAAATTAACCGTTGATAATTCTTGGTCCAGCGTAGCGTAGGTTTCGCCAAAAACTGCTTTAACGCCATCTATCTTTTCGATATCCGTTTTCTTGGATAATAATATAGGTAATGTCGCTAGGCCATTACCCTTGGCAGATACCGTGACTTTATCTTTGTAATAATCTGTGCCGCCACTGACTAGGACGTTTAGTTTTTCGGCCATTGCCCCCATAACTACCAGCGCAAGGATACCGATTGTGATACCAAAAACTGTCAGTAATGTACGGGTTTTGCGCCGAAACATGTTTTTTAAGATTTCGATCATATATCCCCTCTATGTTTATGTAGTGATTATACCACAACCGTTAAGCTGATTGTCAACACATTAATTTGGCTATTGAAATACTTAGACATCTAAGTATAATGGTAATTATGAAGCCATCAGAATCACTTAGCTATCGTTTGCATGCCCTGGTCTATTCGATTGATAAACTGGCCAGTAGAACACTCAAACAGCAAGGTTCGATTAATCTGTCGCAGTTTTTGGTAGTTTTGTGTGCTTACCAAAACCCCGGCCAAAGTCAGCGGTTTGCGGCCGATTGGCTGCAACTGTCTGAGGCGACTGTCAGCTACATGATTAGCAAGCTAGAAGTGTCGGGGTATGTTAATTTAAAAAATGATACGGCCGATGTTAGGTCCAAACAGGTTTACGTAACCGACAAGGGCCGCCAACTGATTGAACGAGTTTATCCGGTGTTGGAACGTGACCTAACAGTTCATTTCGATGCGGTATCGTCGGGCGACCTAGCCAAGATTACACAAGGTATTAACAAGATATATGAAAGTATTAATAATAAAGGAGACAATAAAATGACAAAACAATTACACGTAGTATTGGGTGGATCGGGTGCGATTGGCCAAGGTGTTATAAACGCCTTAAAAGCAAAGAAACTAGACATTCGGGCGGTTGAGCGCTCAAAAAAGGTGGCTGGCATCGACACGATTAATGCCGGTCTGATGGACGAACAGCAAACCGTCAAAGCGTTGGCCGGTGCAACTCATGTTTATTTATGTGTGGGTATCCCCTATCAAGCGGAGGCCTGGAGGCGTGACTGGCCAAAGATTATGCAATCGGTTATTAATGCCTGTGCGGCAGTTGATGCTAAATTGATTTTCTTGGACAACGTTTATATGTATGGCCCCAGCCCACTACCTGTTCCGTTTGATGAGAGTACTAGCCAAGATCCATCTTCGGCCAAAGGCGCTGTGCGCAAACAGATTGCCGATATGTTAATGGCGGCCGACAAGGCTGGTAAGGTAAAGGCGGTTATTGGGCGATCAGCCGACTTCTTTGGCCCGGGTACGGTTAACAGCGCGCTGTATACGAGTTTTTTGGAGCGCATATTGGTTGGCAAAAATCCTCAATCTGTCAGCAAGTCAGGTGTCAAACATACCTATGCCAACAGCATCGATAATGGTCGCGCCCTAGTACAACTGGCATTGGACGACGCTGCCTATGGTCAGGTTTGGCACTTGCCAGTCGGCCAGCCAATTACGGTGGATGATGTTATGGCGATGATCAATAAGATTTTGGGCACCACACACAAAGTGTCATACATGCCAAGGTTTATGTTGGGTATTTTGTCGATCTTTATCCCGGTCTTAAAAGAGGTCAAAGAAATGCTTTACCAGTTTGACAATCCATATGTCATGTCGGACAAAAAGTTTAGGGCAAAATATCCTGATTTTGTGTCGACATCGTACGAAGAAGCGATGCGTCAAATGATCCAAAGTTTCAAAAAGTAATTTACTGCGGATATGTCAATATGGTCGTGAATGTCGGTTGTTGGTATAATAATTAGATAATGTCTATACACGACCATCGACACCACGAGCCACACAAAAACGACGCTAACAGCAAATCTAATTGGCTGCGAGCGGCGGTTTTGGGGGCGAATGACGGCATCGTTTCGATAGCTGGTTTGGTGGTTGGTGTAGCTGGTGCAACAAGCTCTAAATCAATTATCTTGGCTGCTGGCCTGGCGGGCATTATCGCCGGTGCGCTGTCGATGGCGGCTGGCGAATACGTATCGGTCAGTACGCAGCGAGATATCGAACTGGCCTTATTGGACAAAGAGCGCCAAGAGCTAATCGACTTTCCGAAAGAAGAACTGGAAGAGTTGACGACGCTTTACCAGGCTAAGGGCCTTAGCCGCGAAACGGCGACACTTGTGGCAAACGAGCTGACCGAAAAGGATGCGTTTGCGGCCCATGTTGACATCGAGCTTGGGATTGATCCGGACGATCTGACAAACCCATGGCATGCGGCCTATGCCTCGGCGGCAGCCTTTGTCTCGGGTTCGATTATACCTATGATTGCCGTGCTGTTACCTGTCGGTTCGTTAACTGTGCCACTGACATTTGCAGCCGTAATTTTATCGCTATTTATTACTGGCGGGATCAGCGCCAAAGTCGGCGGGTCAGATGCTAGAAAGTCGATCATACGCGTTGTCAGCG
>CAIOSL010000010.1 GCA_903861015.1 uncultured bacterium | reverse complement strand
TAGTCTGCGATGTAATCGCCAGGGGTAAAAAAGATCACCCCACCAATCACTCCAAAACCCCTGGCAAACAAAACGGCGGTGCCTGTTATGACTACGCCGGCACCAACAAAGAACGCCCAAAACCTTCCGACCAGGTTTGTTATCCGCGCGAAACATACGGCAAATTACTAAACAAGTACCTAGCCAATCCTTGGTAGGGCTAGTATCTTATATAACGCTATTGCTTTTTTGGATATTTTAGTATATAAAGGTATGTAGTATTTAAGTAAATAATACTTAAAACAACAAACAAAAAAGGAATATACAAAAATGGCTCAAGAATCTTTAAATCAATCCGAAAAAGACAAAAGCGTCAAGAGGATATTAAAAGCCGGTTTGGCAACGATACTCATAGGTGCTGGCGTCGGCACTGCCATAGAAATGCATAACAGTGGTGAAGCAAAAACAGTTGCCACAAACTACGAGCACACCCAAGCCATAGAACCATTCGTATACGAGATCCACTCGGTTGAGACCCCTAGCTTAATCGACCAAGGCGAAGTAATAACACCAACTTCGATAAACCAACAATACAGCTTGCCAACCGAGAAAAGATCAGTCGATATAGGTGGTCCGAAATAGCATAAATATCTTAACCAAAACGGCAGCCACACAAAGTGGTTGCTTTTTTGTTAACTTTAGTGTATAAGTATATTCGTAAACCATTTTTTCGTTACATAACTATATACGGAGACATTACGGTATGCCAATAACAACACATCCATCTGATTTCAGCCTAGAGGTCGCCGGCCGCCACATTGATGCATTTATTAAAAACCATACTAAAGAAATTAAAATAGGCGCTATAGTCTTGGCTGCCTTTGGTAGTGGATTATGGCTCGCAAATCGTGGCAGCACAGGCACAGGCGTAGACAAAGACCATAAAGCAACTGTCTACGAAATCACACATCCAGGCCAAAAGTACACCGCCGAGATGGCAAAAGCCGATAAAGCAAGAGCAGCCAGCAACGCAGCAGTTGCAGAAGCCAAAGCAAAAGAAGAGGCGGATATGATACCAGCCGAAGCAGAAAGCTTTGTTGCAGAATATGGAAAACGATATGACGACACCGCCACGGCCGTGTCGGTTTTTTATGCCGAAAAAGATTACGAACAAGCCAACGGCGGCAAAAGCTTGATGATACCCGACAGTTATGTAAAAAATTTTGAACCCCGAGACATCACTGGAGAAACAATACCCCAAGTAAGCGATCACGGCTTTGAGTCATACTCACTACCACTTGATGTGGATATTAATGACCCGGAGATATCTAAAAAAATATTTAACGATTATGTGGCTAAATCGCTATCTCTATATATGAACCTAGTGGCAAGAAACACCTCAAAAGAAGCAAGGGCAATAATTGATGATGAGTTTACTAATTATTGTTCGGAGTCAACAGGTGAATTCTACGACGGAACATATCGAAATGGAGCATTCACACTCGACAACGAAGCTATTGGTAAACTAATGTCATTCGCTAAGAGCATAGTTGATAAACACGGTAGTGCCATAAACTACAGCGTAGAGCCGGTGACTACCGACACTAACAAGATGCATGACCCCGGCACTTCTTTCATGTTCGACACCTTACCGAGCAAGGCAATAAAATTAGAATTCAACGGTCAAGGTATAGACTATTGGGTACCCTCAATACAAAAGCTAGCTATAAAAATAGACGAATACTCTAAAGACTTAGTTAGTACTTCTGAGGACAGGTCGTATAGTTTTCCGATGACGATGATGCGTCAACCAATAACCTTCTCAGGATCCTCTTCTACTAAGATATCAATCGGTAAATTCTAATTTTCGATCTTTGATTAGTAGGAGACTATGCCTAGCCTATAGTTGTGGTATAATCGCATTATGCGATTTAGGCTTAACAAACCTGTAAATAAATACTTATTGCCAGCAATAATAGTGGCATCTTTTATAATAAGCTTTGCCGTTACCACAAACACTGTTCTAGCTGATAGCACCGGCTCTTTAAACGTTAGCATAGTAATAAGCAATACGAAGAAAGATACTCAATATAGCCAAAGCGTATCATTAAGAGAAGTGTCTTTTGTTAACAATCCTATTGATGGCCTGGACGGTACATCATCAAAACTTAGCAACACAGCCCCATCAACGCAAGATGGGTCGTCCGTAACTGTGAATGTTTTATTCAGCGGACTAACAAAAGGAAAATATCGCGCATGCATAACAAATAATTTCAATATTTGCTCGAAGACAGACAGCTCAGTAGAGAACGGAAAAACTTCTAGCCAAACGATTGAGATATCATCGAACGATGCAACTTCAAACTCTAACGGCGCATCAAACGCTACCACCGATTCCGCAGTACGAAATATAAAAGCTACGACATCCTGCGCAATCGATGGTGTAGGCTGGATAGTATGCCCTGTAATGAAATTTGTAGCTCTTATGGTCGATGGAGCCTATTCTGTAGTGTCGAGCATGCTAACGACACCGCCAGTGAATACCGATACTTCAAGCAATCAGAATGGTCTATATAGCGCCTGGTCTGCGATGAGATCGATAGCCAACGTAGCGTTTGTTATATCTTTCTTGATAATTATATTCTCTCAAATAACCAGCGTCGGAATCAGTAACTATGGAATCAAGCGGTTACTGCCACGTCTTATTGTTGCAGCAATTCTGGTGAATGTGTCGTATTATCTATGCGCCGTTGCCGTAGATATATCGAATATATTAGGCAATTCTTTAGTAACCTTTCTAAAAGGCATATCAAATAATATCGTAATGCCAGACAACGACTTCTTTAATGGTGGCACAGTATCATGGTATAGCATCACAGCTGATGTTTTAACCGGCGGAGCGTTGATTGCCGGCGGCACATGGCTAAGTGGTATAGCATCCTTAGGCGCCCTAGGCGCCATAAAGTATATATTGATAGCATTTATTGGACCTGGCATTTTAGTTGCTCTATTTGCCATCTTGGCCGTCTTCTTGGTACTAACCGTAAGGCTAGCACTTATAATAATATTAATTATATTATCGCCGCTAGCATTTGTTGCTTTTCTTCTGCCAAACACCTCTGATTGGTTTAAAAAATGGCGTGAATTATTTACAGTATTGTTGTTGATGTACCCAATAATTGCATTGATATTCGGCGGCTCAGCCTTAGCATCGAAAGTTATTATGGCAAGTAGCCCAAATTGGACCGTACAATTAATGGGAGCATTCGTGACGGTTATACCACTTGCAATAACACCTATAGTAATGAAGGTGGCTGGAGGATTACTAAGTAGAATTGGTGGTTTGGTTAACAATCCAAACAAAGGACTGTTTGATCGTGCCAAGAAAGGACTTGACGGTATGAAAGAGGGCGAGGTCGCAAAAATGAATAACGCTAATTTTAATAAAAATAATCCCCGTGGTTGGTTTGCACGCAGATCAGCTGGTGCAGAAAATACGACAGATAACCAAAAAAGAGAGTTTGCACGTAAGAGGGCTGGTTACATAGCCACTAAAACCATGAGCCCAAACAGCAGTCTGCTTAAGAGAATGACGCAAGGTGGCGATAGCGGGTCAGCTGATCGAGCAATGGCTAGCGCAAAAGCGGCACAGTCCAAGCTTGAGTCGGAAGAAGTCGGGGCTGCATCGACACTCTTACAGCCTAAAATCATGGAAGCTCGTAGGAAAGGTGAAAATACCGATAAGCTCCTTGGCGATATAGCCAGAAGCAG
>CAIOSL010000009.1 GCA_903861015.1 uncultured bacterium | reverse complement strand
GACAAGGATGAGGAAAAACAAGGCAAAAGCAGGCGGGAGAAGCCGGCGTTGAATTTGTCGAAGGAGACGAAGCGCGGGATTGTGGTGGCGGCTGGTGGTATGGCGCTGTTTTTTATGGCGATTACTGGTCTGAGTCCTAGTATGTTGCGGGCGGGCTTGGTGACTGGCATCAGTTTGACGGCTTGGTATTATGGCAGGCAGCTGCACCCAGTGGTGATTTTGGCGATCGTCTTGGCCGCAACGACTATGATTAATCCATCGTATGCCTGGGTCGATATTGGCTGGCAATTGTCGT
Organism: uncultured bacterium; assembly: GCA_903861015.1. GTDB lineage: Bacteria > Patescibacteriota > Saccharimonadia > Saccharimonadales > Saccharimonadaceae > UBA1547. Next base: position 12,382 of record CAIOSL010000009.1, on the reverse strand, counting down.
TTGCGGCTTTTGCGGGAGTGATGATTGTGGCACCATTGGCCACGCGTTATTTGTTTGGTGATCAAAAGATTGGTTTTTTGCCGCAGGTCTTGATTGAAACGATTGCAGCCCAGATGGTGACTTGGCCGATTATAGCCGCTGCCTTTGGGCAGGTGTCGAACGTGGCGGTAGTAGCAAATCTGTTGATTGTGCCACTGGTGCCCCTGGCGATGTTGCTGAGTTTTGTGGCTGGTATTGGTGGTTGGTTGGTGCCGGTGGTGGCCAATGTGATTGGGCTGCCGGCAACCTGGTTATTGGGGTTTATGACGAATGCGGTTAATTATTTTGCGGCTTTACCATGGGCGGTTAATACTTGGCAGCCAACCGCCTGGATGGTGGTGGCGTATTATGGGCTGATTGTGGCCCTAGTAATATATTTGTGGCAGGCGACGGGCTATAACCTGCGGCACTCGAACATAGCCGAGTAATCTGTTATAATAGTAATAAATAATGTATTAATGTGGAGCGAATCATGTCCGGACATAGCAAGTGGTCAACTATCAAGCGCGAAAAAGGTCTAAAAGATGCCAAACGTGGCGCGGTCTTTACCAGACTAGGCAACCTGATTGCAATTGCGGCTCGCGGTGGTGTGGACCCGACTATGAACGCTGCGCTGTACATGGCGATCGAAAAAGCCAAACAGGCCAACATGCCAGCGGCCAACATTCAGCGAGCGATTGATCGCGTGTCCGACAAAAATGCGGCGGTTTTAGAAGAAGTTGTTTACGAGGCGATGGGGCCGGGCGGCGTTGGTATAATTATCGAAACCGCGACCGATAACCGCAATCGTACTTTCCCAGAAGTCAAAAACGCTTTAACCAAAAATGGTGGCCGTGTGGCTGATCCGGGTAGTGTGGCTTTTCAGTTTACGCGTAAAGGTGTGATCAGGGTGGCAGCGACTGGCGAAGAAGCGCTGCTGACTGTCCTGGACGCTGGCGCCGAGGATGCCGTCGAAGAAGATGGCGAGATTGTGGTTTATACCGAATTAAAAGATCTGGCCAAGGTTAGAGCGGCAATCGTCGATAGTGGGCTGTCGGTTGTATCGGCGGAATTGCAATATATTCCTAATTCTATGATCGAAATCAGCGATGTTGAAGTTGCTCAAAAACTGGTTAAGATATTTGATGTTTTGGACGATTTGGATGATGTTGTTAACGTCAACAGCAGCGCCGATATTACGGTTGATTTGCCCGAATAACCTGCTTGAAATATCCCGATAATTAGCTTATGATTTGGCTATGCATAAGCAGTCTTTACTGGCACTAATATTTGTTAGTGTTAGTTTGTGCTTTCTGGGGCTGATAAATTCAACTGCGTCAGCTGATAGTGAAGGCATGGTGATTAGCCAGGTCCAGATCGGTGACGTATCATCCAGTCGGCTGGTTGAGCTGTATAATAATTCGTCTAGCCCGATCGATATTACTAATTGGTGCGTTTACCGCAGCAGTGCCACCGACAAGACCAAGGACAAGTTGGCTTGTTTTGAAGATTCTAATTCGGCTGTACGTTTGATTGTTGCCGCCAGGTCGTCGGTGGTTTTGACTGCGGCTCAGGCGAATTTGACTAGTGATTTGACGTTCATTAAAACCTTGGGCGGGGTGACTGGCGGGCATGTTTATTTGGTGGATAGCTTGGGGGTCGAGCGTGATCGATTGGGCTGGGGTACGGCCGAAAAAGCCGAGGTCACGGCGGCGGTAGTAACATCGGATAATCTAAGCCGAGTTTTAGAGCGCAAACAATCGAGCCCGGGGATTTATATTGATACCAACAATAACTCGGCGGACTTTATTAATTCTGATCTGCGAGCGGTTTATAGCATCGGTAATATCAGCGAGGTGATTGATGCGTGCCCTAACTTGCCCGACATCCAGGTTGTTTTACCAGTCGGCTATTACCGTGACCTAACTGGCAATTGCGTGGTGCTGCCAGTCGATATTTGCCCCAATATCGCTGATCTGCAAGCGGTTATGCCGGTCGGTTTTATGAAAGACGAGCATGGTGATTGTCAGGCTGACGTTTGCCCGAATTTGAACGGGTTGCAAACGGTACTACCGGACAACATGGAGTATAGCGGTGATAATTGCGTTTATCACGACGTTTGTTTAAATATAACCGGCGTCCAGGCAGTACTGCCACCTGGATATAATTTGCACGATGATGGGACTTGTTGGTTAGATTTGTTGCCGCTGAATTTAACCGAACTGTTACCAAATGCTGTCGGGTCAGATATCGGCAATGAATTTATCGAGATTTATAACCCTAATTCAATCGATGTTGTATTGGATAATTATATTTTGAAGGTTGGCAGTGATAATCCAAAAACGTATCATTTTTCGCCTGGATATCGCATCTTGGCTCACAAATATGTAGTTTTTACAGATGAAGAGCTCGGCTTTACCCTGGTTAACAGTTCAAGCCAAGCGAGTTTATGGTCGGCTGATAATGTTTTGATCGATCAAACGTCAGCCTATACCAATCCACCCGATGGCTGGTCGTGGGCGTTAATTGGCGGTCAGTGGCAATACACCAACCAGGTAACTAAGGGTTCGGACAATTTGGCGGTTGTTGTCGAGCCGGTGGAGGTAATTAGTGAATTGCAAGCCTGTCCGGCTGGTCAATCACGTAATCCCGAGACTAATCGCTGTCGGTCCAATGCGGTGACGGCCGCCAGTTTGACGCCGTGTAGGGACGGTCAGTATCGCAGCGAGGTGACTAATCGTTGTCGCAACATTGCCGCTGACGTGTCTGATTTGGTGCCATGTGCCGAAGGCCAAGAGCGCAATCCGGCGACCAATAGGTGTCGGTCGATTACGGCGGTTTTGGCGGCGACCGATCTGGTACCATGCAAAGACGGTCAAGAGCGTAACCCTGATACTAATCGCTGTCGCAATGTAGTTAGCGCGATGCCGGCAGCGGCCTATAAACCCGATTTATCATATGTTGATAATGACAATGGCATTGGTTATTGGTCGCTAATCGCGGTCGGAGCCGTAGCGGTTATTTATGGGGTCTGGGAGTGGAAAACCGAGCTTGGTAGCGGTTTGCGAAAAGTAATCAAGTTTCGCCATTTAGTCAAATAGCTTATACTATAACTATGAGAATTATCGGTATTGACCCGGGTACGGGGATTTTGGGCTTTGGCGTGATCGAGGTTAATGCTGGCAAAATTAAAATGATTGATGCTGGCGTGGTGACGACGCCGGCGCATACACCCCTCGAGATCCGGCTAGAGGATATTTTTGACAGCTTGACCGAGATTATTGCCGAGACCAAGCCGACCCACATGGCAATCGAAAAATTGTTTTTTGCGCGCAATGTAACGACGGCCATGAGCGTGTCGCACGCCCGCGGCGTGGCGATGTTGGCTGGCCGCAAGAGTCGATTGGTGATCGCCGAATATACGCCATTACAGATCAAGCAGACGGTGACTGGTTATGGCAAAGCGGATAAAAAACAAGTCCAAGAGATGGTTCGGATTCAATTGGGTTTGAGCGAAGTGCTCAAACCCGATGACTGCGCCGATGCATTAGCCACCGCAATTACCCATTATCTGATGGCCCCTGGTATAATGTAATTATGATAGCGCATGTTTATGGGGTAGTGGCTGAAAAATTTGGATCGTCAGCGATTGTCGATGTCCAGGGTGTTGGTTATGAGGTGCAGTTGGCGGCCGGTGACTTTGACGCGGCAATCTTGAACTCAACTGTTAAATTTTATACATATCATCATATTCGCGAGCAAAGCCAAGAGTTATTTGGCTTTTCGAGTTTGGTGGCCAAGAAACTATTTGAACTTTTGATTACCGTCCAAGGGGTTGGCCCCAAGGCGGCGCTGGCGATTTTGTCCCTGGGCGACAGCGAAGCGGTCCGTAACGCGATTGCCAGCCAAGACGCGGCCTTTATAACTCGAGCCAGTGGTGTTGGCAAAAAGACGGCCGAGCGCGTTATTGTCGATTTGTCGGACAAAGTTGGCCAGGCCGTAACCTTTACGGTGCAGCGGGCAGGCATGACAGCGATTAGCGCAACTGATGAGGCGCAGGAGGCCTTGATGGCGCTGGGCTTTAACTTGAACGATGCCAGCAAAGCCCTGGAGGGTGTGCCGATTGATTTGCCGACAGCCGAACGTATTACTAGGGCGTTAAGGAGTAAAATTTAATGGCAATTGAACGGATTATTGATGCCAGCCAGCACACTGACGATACCGAGGAGCAGCGGATCGAAATTAGCTTGCGGCCCAAAACTTTTGATGATTATATTGGCCAAGACCGTCTCAAAAATAACCTGAAATTGGCGATTGCAGCTGCCAAAAAACGCGGCGAACCGATTGATCACGTGCTGTTATATGGTCCGCCAGGTCTGGGCAAAACCACTATGGCGGCGGTGATCGCTAACGAAATGGGGACTAATATTCGCATAACCAGCGGTCCGGCGATCGAACGAGCGGGTGACTTGGCTAGCCTTTTGACCAATTTAAGTGACGGCGACGTCTTGTTTATCGACGAAATCCATCGTTTGGGCCGAACGGTCGAAGAGGTGCTGTATAGCGCCATGGAAGATTTTAAACTGGATATTATGATCGGCAAGGGTCCGGCGGCCCGTAGCGTTCGGTTGGATTTGCCAAAGTTTACAGTTATTGGCGCCACCACCCGCACTGGTGCGTTGTCGGCGCCACTGCGTGATCGCTTTGGCTTGATTCATCGCCTGGAATTTTATAAACCAACCGAAATTACCGACATCATCGTCAGGGCGTCCAATATTTTGGGCAGTCAAATTCATGGTGCGGCTGCCGATTTGCTGTCAACGCGGGCGCGCTTGACGCCACGTATTGCTAACCGCTTGTTAAAACGTGTTCGGGACTACGCTGATGTTAATGGCGATGGTATTATCGACCAACCAACGGCCGAGGCGGCTCTAGGGCTACTCGAAATCGATGCTTTGGGGTTGGACGCTGGCGACCGCAATCTGTTGATTAGCATCATTGATAACTATGGCGACAACCCGGTTGGGCTGAATACTATTGCAGCTCTGACTGGCGACGAGGCGACAACGATTGAGGATTTTTACGAACCATATTTGTTGCAGATTGGCTTTATCGAGCGAACACCGCGCGGCCGTCGGGTGACGCCTAGGGCCTATACGCATGTTAACCGAAGTCTGCCGCCAAAAACTCTATAACTTGGTATAATACTAGTATGACACTAGACACTCAGCAACAACACGATCAATCGGTCAAGGATTTTCCTAATTTGAACCTGGGCAAGGACGAATATGTAATCAAGGCGATCGATCGTCATCCGATTGGATTGATACCGCCGTTGGCTATCGGATTATTCTTGGTAATCCTGTCGCTAATAGTTTTCTTTAGTGCTGATCGTATTGTTGGCTCGATGTCTTTGGGGGCTGGTGCGGTTGATCCTATGATCGTGCGAGTGCCAGTATTAACCTTTGCGCTGCTGGTACTTATCGGTACTTATATTGCCTATTATGTTTTTAAAAACAATCATTTTTATCTTACCAACGAGAATGTGATCGAACAATTGCAGATCAGTTTGTTTTATACCAAAGAAGAAATTGTTAGCTTGCCAAATATTCAGGATGCGCGGTATGCACAAAAAGGTCTAATTCAGCAGTTGTTTAATTTTGGTTCGATACGTTTAAGTACCGAAGGTGACGATACTACCTATTACTTTATTTATGTCGCCAACCCAAAAGACCAAATTGCTTTGATTGACGCCACTATCGAAGAGTACGTTGAAGCCCACCCCGGATCAGGCCATTAGATTAGTTGTTGCGACTGGTTTTGACGTAATCGTCTTCGCGCTGCAAAGTTGTCTTTAGGGTGTAGCTTTTACATTTGCCATCAGTGCAATTGGTTGGCGAATAGTTGTAGGCACTGCCGGCGGTATTGATGGCGTTACCGTCGCTGTCCTTAAACAGGTCTGGGTCGACTGATTTTAAATTATCGCTACTGATAGCGGCCGGATAGTAGCCATTGGCCGGATAAAAAACTTCCTCCAGGCCGTAGTACATGGCATTAATGGCGGTTTTGTTGGTGTTGTCTTGGGCGACGACGGCAATGTTTTGCTTTTGAATAAAAAAGAAGATGCTGGCAATTGCCAGTACTACGGTGACAAACACGATTTCGATAACTGTAAAGCCGCGCGAATATTTAATCATTTGAATCTATTATAGCAAATTATAGATAAGCCAAGTATAATTATTATAGATAAAAGAGAGGGTTTATATGTCAGCAAAAAAGGTTGAAAAGACAGATATTGGCGAGAAGCCGACAGCTACCGAAGGTAAACTAAAAGCTTTGGGTTTGGCCCAAGAACAAATTAACAAGCAATTTGGCGATGGTGCGATTCGCAGGTTGGGCGATACCAAAACGGTTGATGTGGAATTGATCAGCAGCGGTGCATTGTCGCTAGACTTGGCATTAGGCGGTGGTTATCCAAAAGGGCGTATTATCGAGGTGTTTGGGCCAGAGTCTTCTGGTAAGACTACTTTGACTTTGCATGCAATTGCCGAAGTGCAGCGTAATGGTGGCACAGCGGCCTTTATCGATGCCGAGCATGCCCTTGACCCTGCCTACGCCCGTCGTTTGGGTGTTGATACCGATAATTTGTTGGTATCACAGCCCGATAACGGCGAGCAGGCGCTAGAGATCGCCGAAACGTTGGTGCGATCGAATGCAGTTGATATTGTAGTGGTTGACTCGGTGGCGGCGTTGGTGCCCCAAGCCGAGATTGATGGCGATATGGGCGACAGCCACATGGGCTTGCAGGCGCGCTTGATGAGTCAGGCTTTGCGCAAGCTAACCGGTATTATCAGCAAAAGCAAAACAACCGTTATATTCATTAACCAAATCCGTATGAAGATTGGCGTGATGTTTGGTAACCCTGAAACAACCACTGGTGGTAACGCTTTGAAGTTTTACGCCTCGGTTAGGATCGATATTCGTCGAACTGGCCAAATCAAATCTGGCGAAGAAATTATCGGTAGCCGCACCAAGGTCAAGGTGGTCAAAAACAAGATCGCGCCACCTTTTAGGGTTGCTGAATTCGACATTATGTACAACGAAGGTATCAGCAAGACCGGTGACGTGCTTGACCTAGCGGTTTTGCATAACGTTGTCGGCAAAGCCGGTGCTTGGTTTGACTATAACGAAGCTAAAATCGGCCAGGGCCGTGAAGCTAGTAAAGAATACCTAAAAGCTAACCCAGAAGTTATGGCCGAGATCGAGGCTAAGGTTAGAGTGTTGGTTGCCGAAGAGTCTGCAGCCAAAGGTTAGTCTATGAAGATTACTTCCATCAGCTTGCAAACGCGTAACAAAAACCGCGTTAACATAGCGGTTGATGGCGAGTATCGATTTAGTTTGGATGTTTTTCAGGTTTTGGACTTGGGAGTGAAGGTTGGTCAAGAATATAGCGAGACTGATCTGGTGGCCTTGGAGTACGAGAGCCAATTTGGAAAATTATACGGTCGGGCGCTCGAGTATTGCTTGATGCGTCCCCGCAGCCAGCGCGAAGTCAAGGATTATTTGTTTCGCAAGACCAAACCCAGTCCCGATAAAACCGGCAAGATGAGGTCTGGCGCTCCGGTTGACCAAACCGTTCGGGTTATGGATCGTTTAATTAGCAAAGGCTATATTGATGACCAGAAGTTTGCTAGATTTTGGATCGAAAATCATTCACTGGCCAAGGGGGCGAGTCGGCGCAAATTGGTGGCGGAACTGCGCGCTAAGGGTATTGGCAGTGCTATCATCGAACAATTATTGGCCGAGACGGTTAGGAATGATACAACCGAAATTCAGAAGATTATCGCCAAAAAACAGGTTCGCTACCCTGATGTTAAAAAGCTAATGGCCTATCTGGCTAGGCAGGGGTTTGATTATGACGACATTAAACAGGCGCTCGAAGAACTAGCCGATAAACAAGCCTAATCTTGGCGGCTGTTGGTTTGGGGTGAGGCGGATCGAAATGGGTTCATATAGTCGGTTCGCCCAGACAAATTAACGGCATCGAGCTTTTTGGCGGTTGTTTTGACAATAATTACGTCGTCATTGATCTCGATAATTTGGCTGCGATGAATTAATAATTCGGTTTCGGATAGGCTTTGGATCAAGCCGCGGCGAACAATCAATTGTTGAATGATAAAACTGTCGGTGTCGAGGCTGTAGTCGCTAACCTTGCCTAATTTGTGATGGGCTTCGTCAACCACTGGCATGCCGACAATGTTAAAGTGCATGTCGTAGATTTTGTGTAACGATATAACGTCACTGACGCCAACAAACTCGTCGTTGCTGTCGATTATCATACCGATATCACTCAGCTCGCGGACATCGGCGATTCGCAGCAAGGCTGGGCGCTCGCTGAGTAGCGGGCCGTCAACTTCGTAGGCCAGGATTTTAAGATTGCTAGGGTCGATAATCGGGTTTTTGGTAACGGCCAATTTGGTGCCTGTCTGAAGCCCCATGATAGCAGTGTTTAGTAATCTCGATCCGGGTAATAACATACTACCAGTATAAGCGTTTTTTTCGGTTGTGGCTATCTATTCCGAAAAAGGATTAATCCGGCCACTGGGTAATGTGGCGCCACTGGCGTTTTTGTCGCTAGTTTGCAATTTGTTTAAGCGTGTAATCGTGGTTCGGTCGGTTTGCGAATAACCACCCGATAAATTGCCGCTTAGGGCTTGTTGTAATATGTCGTTCAATGTTAGGATGGCCATCATCAGGCCCGCTGACAGTACGACCACAAAGATTACGGTTCGTGAATGACGCAACCAATAGATTGATTTACGAACAATTTTATCAAAAGACACGTCTTTGAGGTTGAGATTGGTGATTGATTTTAGATCTGTAATCTTCATAATTTACCTTGCAAATAACTCTATATTTAATGGGGCAACAACAACCTTGTCTTTGGAACTATAGGCCATATTGATACCGGTCAGTTGCATTTTGGGAAGGTTAGTTTCGATCAGTTTGATGAATTTTAGGATATTAACTAGTGGCACTGGATTGGCAACAGACACGTTAACGTAAGTCGAAGTGACGCCGGCGATCGGTACGCTAGAGCTGGATGGCGGGTCAAAGTTGTGGGCGGTTATAGATACGCCAGCCGCGACAGCGTATTTGGTGATATCTGACATTGCCTTGTCTTGATAGCCAGTTGCCGAACTGATCATGGCGAGGGCTTTGTCCGAGTATTGTTGGTTGGCGGCAATTTGGTTTTGCAGCTGTTTTAGGTCCTGTGAGCTGACGCCGCTGGCATTGCTGCTGGTCGAGCCGACACTGGCATAATCTTTTAGGGATTGCTGGGCGTAATAAAAACCGCCAACAACCGCTATGACAGCAGCAATAAATACGAGTGCCAATATGTTGCGTAAGGTTACGGCAGTAAGACTACTCTTTTTCATAAAGATACTCCACGATTAACATTGGCGGTCGCAGTGACAGTTACGGGATAGCCGGTGCTGCCGCCACTGCCTGACGGTGTTGATTGGCTGTAGTTAGACAAAATTGATAATTTGATCATGTTGTTTTGTAGGGCAGCCAGACTTTCGGCGGTCCTGCCTTTGACCGTAAAGCTGATTGTAGCGCTAGGCTGGTTACCGGCAACGACAACTCGATCCAGTATGGTGCCACTGGGCATAGCGCCAGCCAGCGTGGTGATTAGGTCGCTATATGATATTTGCTGATCAAGAATTGTTTTGGCGGTATTGATATTGCTGTTGATGGCGTCAAGTTGTTGACGGGCGGTGTTGTATGATGATGTCGTGACCTGGCTGCCATCGGGTGATTTGTTGCTGTTTACTATGGCATAAGATACCATAACCGCGATCAACAAGAATACGCCACCGATGCCCAAAAACCCCAGATACTGTACTAGCCGCGAGTTGATGTGAGCAGCTTTGAGTTGTATTTTGGTCTGTGTTGGCAAAAGATTAATCATTCCAAATCTCCTCGGGGTCGATGCTGGCCAGGCCGGCGACGGTTATATAACGTGATCTAAACTGACGGGCTGGCTCGGGTAGTTTGCCAAAATCTAGTTTTTGCCAAGGGTTGGCCACCCGGGCTGGCATCACCAGTTCGTTGGTAAAATATTCACCAATACCCGGCATGTTGCTGCCGCTGCCTACGACCAATAATTGTTCGAGTTTGCGGTCATCGCTGACACGCTCGTTGTAATAGCGCATGACTTTTCGAGTTTCGACAATTATCTGCTTTAGGCTGGCTTCGACCGCCCCGCGAATCTTGGCCTGTTTTGGACCAGCATTCAGACCGTTTAAGACCTTTAGTTGATAGGCGTTCTCGAGCGGCACTTCAAGCCGTTTGGCAATATCGAGTGTAAACGTATTGCCGCCAATCGAAATACCACCAGTTACCCTGACGTTGCCTCGATCGAGTATGGCGATATCGGTTGTAGCCGGTCCGATGTCAACGATAACGCTTGGCAGGCTGCCGTCTTCGCTGGCTTGGAGTAATCGCGAAACGGCGCTGATGCCAGGTTCGACCATAATTACATTTAGGCCGGCACTTTCGACGGCCGCAACGCATTTGTCGACGATCAAGCGGGGTATGGCGCTCATTAAAACTGTAATTTCTTTTTTGTTACGTTCGATTATCTCGTAGTCGATATAAAGGTTGCCGGCTGGCACTGGAACATATTGATCAACTTCTAGCTCAACAGCGTCGTTTAAATGTTTGACTACATCAAGCGGCATGTTGAAGGTTCGGGAATAGCTGCGGGCGGTCGGAATGCCGATCACTACGTTTTTACTTGGCAGGTTGCCAATCAAGTTCTCTTTGATTAATGATTTAATGCCTTCTTCTAGGGCGGTATTGTCGCCTTCGAGCGAATCTTTAATCTTGACCGGATCGATATCGAGGGCGCCATAAGCCAGGACTAGCCAACGCTGAGTATCAATTGCCATGACTTTAACACCAGTACTACTGATATCAAGCCCGATAATTTGTTTGTTTGTTAGAAATAATTTTGCCATAGGTGCCCACTTAGCTTCGATTATATTATAGCATGAGCGGTTTTGTTTTTTGTGCTTAAAAACGCTTATTATTTGATGTTTTGCGACAAACTGGCGATCGGCAACATCACACTGGCAGCGATTAGTCCGACCATACTACCCATGATAACGATCATAATTGGTTCAATAATTTCGCTAAGGCCTTCGATAGAGCGGTCAACTTCTTCTTCGTAAAATTCAGCAACCTTGACGATTACAGTATCGGTCTGGCCGGTTTCTTCACCAACCAAGAGCATTTGCGAGACAATCGGTGGGAACAGTGGATTGGCTTCGATAACGCTCGACAGCGATTTGCCGATCTTTACTTCTTCTTCGGCTTTTTGCAGTGCATCTTCAAAGATTGAATTACCGACAGCATGCGAGGTAACATCCAGAGCCTGCAGCACTGCCACGCCGGCCTCGATCAGGGCCGAGAAAGTACGGGTGAAGCGAGCGACGGCGATCTTCATGACGATAACTTTGATGATAGGTGTTTTTAAGATTAGATAATGAAATTCGTGTCGGCCTTTGGGCGTCTTGATGTAGCGCATAATACCAAACGACGCAATGCCGATGACGGCGAAGATGACTGGCCAATATGCCGTAAAGAAGCCGCTGAGGTCCAACATGGCTTGAGTGATGGCTGGCATTTTGGCGTCGGCACCACCAAGGTCTTTTAAGATTTTGCCGATTTGCGGGATAACAAAAAGCATTAATCCAAAGAAGGCCAGAGCGGTAATGACCAGCAGAACTATCGGATACGACATCGAGCTTTTAATCTTTTTGCGCATGGTTGAGTTTTTTTCTTGCTGCAATGCCAGACGTTTTAGAATGTCATCCAAAATACCGGCTGCTTCACCAGCGCGGACCATGTTGACATAAACCTCGTTAAAGGTATTGGGGTATTTGGCGAGGGCGTCGCCCAGGGTGGCGCCGCCTTCGACATCTTTGATGACGCCGGTTAGGATTTTTTTGAGGGTTGGGTTCTCGGCGACGTGGTCCGAAAGGGCGGTTAGGGCGCGTAGTAACGGCACGCCAGCACCGACCATGGCGCTCAGCTGACGCGTAAACATGACCAGTTGTTCGGCCTTGATTTTGCCGCCGCCCATGGCGTTGTTAAAGCCCGATCCGGCTGGTTTTTCCTTGGCTTCTTTGATGCTGATTGGGCGTAACCGTTGTTTGGCCAGGCTGGCAATAGCCGACGCGCGATCGGCTTCTTCGATCGTACCTTTGGTGGTTTCGCCTTTGGGGTTGATGGCTACGTAATCAAATAGCGGCATATTATTCCTTGGTTACCCTGATTACTTCGTCCAGCGTGG
>CAIOSL010000008.1 GCA_903861015.1 uncultured bacterium | reverse complement strand
TGGTCTTGCCCTTGCCATCGCCGGTATAAACCACAATGACACTATCTTTTTGTTTATAATCTTCAAATGCCATATTAACCCTTGTCCTGACGACGAATAGTTATTGACCCCAATATCAAAGCCGCAAATGTAAATAATATCACCATCAACAAATCTTTGGTTTGATCACCCGTCCAATTAGCGTTATGAGTGATTTGTTTCATAAAGTCCACACTGTAAGTTAGCGGCATATAATCGGAAAAACTTTGCAAGAAACTCGACATATTAGCGCGCGGCGTGAACAACCCACAGACGAACAGTTGCGGGAACAAAACCGCGGGCATAAACTGCACCACCTGAAATTCAGTTGTCGCAAAAGCACTGGCCAGAAGCCCCAGGGCCGTCCCCAACAGGCCGGCCATCACCGCACCAATAACTGTGGCTGTCAATCCACCCGTAACAGTCACATTCAATAAACTGAGAGTAATAAAGACTGTCACGACCGCCTGCAATGAAGCTACCAAGAAAAATGCCAAGGCATAACCTAGTATAAAATCCAGCTTTGATACTGGCATCGTCATTAACCGCGCCAAAGTGCCACTACGTCGTTCGCGCAGCGTGGCGATCGACGTAATCAAAAACATCATAGTCATCGGTGTGGTGCCCAAAAGCATTGGGACTAGCATATTAAACATGTTGGTTTGGCCATCAAAAACGTATTTAAGAATAACGATCAGTACCGACGGTACAATAAATACCAACCCAATAGTTCGTGGATCATGGCGCAACTGTCTGATAACTCGCCGTGCAATTGCCAGTGTTTTTATAATATTCATATCAACCCTCAACCAACTTCAAAAATGACCGCTCGACTGTCTTGGTATTAGTCGACTTCAAAAGCCCATCGGGCGAATCGTGCGCAATAACCTTACCGTCACGAATCAAGACCAAATCATCACATCGTTCCGCCTCGTCCATCGAATGACTCGATATAATCATCGTTATGCCGCTTGCCGACAATCTGGCAAACAACTTCCACAGGTTGTCGCGCAAAACCGGGTCTAAACCAACCGTTGGCTCGTCTAGTACCATAACCTTTGGATCACCAATCAAAGCAATCGCCAACGAGACGCGCTGCTTTTGGCCGCCCGACAGGTTACTAACCATAGCGTCAATTTTGTCGGTCATATCAACCTCTTGCAGAACATGATCGACGGTTTGCTTGACCTGATGACGATTTTGACCCAGCATGGTTGCAAAATAGCTGATATTCTCACGAACCGTAAGATCTGTATAAACTGATAGTTCCTGACCCATATACGATACTTGCTTGCGCAAACCAGCCGATCCTGCCGCTATACCTAGTATAGTAATGGCGCCCTTCTGAACCTTCAACATGCCAACTATGCTACGAATTAGTGTTGTCTTGCCCGCCCCCGACGGACCAATAAAGCCAATTATCTTACCAATTGGCAACTCTAAACTCACATTTATTAATGCTTTTACATTGCCACCTAGTGTGACGGATAATTTATTAACCTTTACCGCCATATCCATACAAATATCATAACAAAGTCGGCGTATGATAGCGATATTTGGTTACATATTCAAATACTTGAGAGCTTCGTATACCAAAAATGCCGGCCAAACCATTGCTTTCAAAAATCCAATCACGAATAGCCAAAATGAGGTTGCCGTACTGAAATAATAAACAATCGCACCAATAAAACCTAGTCCATAAACCGCGTTGCCGCCATGAGTGTTATTCATATTGCGATTCATATGGCGCCCGTGATGCCCAGCAGGAGCTTCACAATTACAATCTTCGTTCTTTGTCATATAATTACCCCTTGGTTAAATTAGGTTTATTTTGGTGCGGGTACAGGGATTCTAACCCTGGGCCTCTTCCTTGGGAAGGAAGCGTTCTAACACTGAACTACACCCGCATAATCTTATTATATGCCATAAAATACAGCCCCGAAACC
>CAIOSL010000007.1 GCA_903861015.1 uncultured bacterium | reverse complement strand
TAGACAGTCTATCCGAAAGATTTAGGCTAAATTAATTTCAAAAATAACAGGGAAAGTATTGACTTACTATATGAGGTCTTCCGATGGCAACTGTGTTGCCAATCGTGAAGTTTCGGGGTCGCTGGAGGCGACCGAGTCCCATTTTTCTTATAATTTATCTCGTTAAGCTTGAATATATTAGCCTTTTCTGCTATAATCTAACCTAAATAACCAATGAGGAGCCCGAATATCGGGCATGTTTTTTTATGCAAGACCCAAAATTTATACGAAACGTAGCAATTATCGCCCATGTCGACCACGGCAAGACAACCTTGTTGGACGGCTTACTAAAACAAAGTAACACCTTTAGGTTTAATCAAGCCGAGATGGGTCAGTCGCTAATTATGGACAGCGGCGACCAAGAGCACGAGCGCGGCATTACGATTACTGCCAAACAAACTTCGATTTATTATGGTGATTACAAGATTAACATTGTTGACACACCAGGTCACGCCGACTTTAGCGGCGAGGTTGAACGAACTTTGAATATGGCCGACGGTGTTTTGTTGATCGTTGACGCCCAAGAGGGTCCAATGCCACAGACTAAGTTCGTCTTGTCAAAGGCACTAGAACTCGGGCTAAAAACCGTAGTTGTTATCAACAAAATCGACAAGCCATCACGCCGTATCGACGAAGTTATCGACGAAGTTTCGGACTTGTTTTTGGAGCTGGCAGTTGACGACAGTCAGTTGCATTACCCAGTCTATTACGCCGTTGGACGTGCCGGCAAAGCCTGGACTGAACTACCAGCTGATGCTGATGCCGAGGCTGACCTGACGCCGATCTTTAACGCGATTATCAATGATATTCCAGTACCAAAGGCCAACCTGGACGGCACTTTGCAGATGTTGGTTACATCGTTGCAATACGATTCTTTCCTTGGCAAATACGCGATTGGCCGTGTCAGCCGTGGTTCGATCAAAAAAGGCACTTCGATTGCTTTGATTGATCGTGACGGCAAGCAGACCAATACCCGAATCGACAAGTTGTTTGGTTACCGCGGTCTGACCCGTGAAGAGATTGACAGCGCGATTGCAGGCGATATTGTAGCGGTTACCGGCGTAACCGATGCTCGTATTAGCGATACAATTGCCGATATTAATAATCCAGAGGCATTGCCAACGATCGAGATCGAAGCCCCAACAATTAGTATTTATCTGGGACCAAACACCAGCCCAATGAAGGGTCGCGAAGGTCAATTTAGCACCTCACGCCAGATTGGTGATCGATTGAGACGCGAGCTTGAAACCAACGTTAGCTTGCGCGTCGAAGAAGACGGCATTGGCTTTAAGGTTTCGGGTCGTGGTGAGTTGCATCTTTCGGTCTTGATCGAAGCTTTGCGCCGCGAAGGTTATGAATTTGAAGTTGGTCGTCCACAAGTTGTGACGATCATGGACGGTAATGTCGAAAAAGAACCAATCGAAGAATTGTTAGTCGAGGTTGGCTCGGAATTCGTCGGTGTTGTTAGCCAAGAAATGGGCAAGCGCCGCGCCAACTTGGTTCGCCAAGAGCAAACCGCCAGCGGTGCAACGCGTACGGCTTATATTTTGCCAACTCGCGCTCTTATTGGTCTGCGCAACCTGCTGTTGACTGACACCAAAGGTACGGTCATTATGAACAGTTTGCCACATGGCTATGATGTGATCGGACCAAAACTGCAAAAAACCCGTAACGGTGTTTTGATCGCTTTTGAAACTGGCACAACCAAGCCATATGCGCTGGAGGCTGCCGAAGCTCGTGGTATCTTGTTTGTCGGACCATCAGTTGAAGTTTATGCTGGTATGATTGTCGGTCAATACAACCGCCAAGAAGACCTCGAGATTAACGTCTGTAAGGCAAAGCAATTAACCAACATGCGTTCAAAATCGAGCGATG
Source organism: uncultured bacterium (assembly GCA_903861015.1). Lineage (GTDB taxonomy): Bacteria > Patescibacteriota > Saccharimonadia > Saccharimonadales > Saccharimonadaceae > UBA1547. Next base: position 4,860 of record CAIOSL010000007.1, on the reverse strand, counting down.
GAACGGTTCAGCTGACACCATTTACGGACCTCAGCCTTGAACAGTGCTTGGACTTTATCGAAGACGACGAGCTTTTGGAAGTAACTCCAAAGAGCTTGCGCCTACGCAAACGCGTCCTTGATTCTAGTATGCGCAAACGTTCGGCTAAGAACTAGTCGGTCTGAAGTTAGCTAAAAACGGCCTCACTGAGGTCGTTTTTAGCTATGTACGGGGTTAGGTGCTATAATATGTACGTACCTAGAAATCTTACATGCTAATGCCAATGAAGATGATACACTCTACTTTTTAAGTTGATACACTTTGGTAGGTTGGATATCGCGAAACACGAAAAGGGCATGCTCGTGATTCTCAAATATATACAAAAAAACTTCAAGCGCGATAGGTTAGATATACTGAACTTTTTTGGTAGCGCCCTAACAGAGTCTTATGCTTATAAAAACAATGCTGTCGTTGTATGGGTGCACGGTTATGCGAGTTTGATCGTTAAGGGGTCTGAGAATCTAGCCGCGCTCTTCGATTCAAAGGATACGCGATTACTTAGGAAACACGATCTCAGTACCGTGTATGGTTTTATAGATGAATATTTAAACTCCACTCATTATGATGTTCAAATTGAAACGTTAATTACTAGAGTTATTGCGTTCCAGAAAACAACTGCTTTACAAACCGTAGACCTGGATCTTGTTTCGATCTGTATTGGAGTTGTTTTACAGCATCAAATTAATCTAACTTTAAAAAAATCACTTTCTGGCTCGCTTGCCAACCAAGACCAGCGTAATTTGGAATATGCAGTTCTGAGCTTTATGAACTACCGAAAAATTGATTGGCAAGATTTCGTCGAACGAACATCATTGGTCGATAATATCCTGGAAAAAGATCCAGCTGGCATGTACTTGGGTATGGATTCGGCTACAAAAAAAGAGTACCGCGATGTCGTCCAAGATTTATCGACCAATTCTAGCAAGTCAGAAATTGAAATAGCTAAGCGCATAGTATATCTAGCTTCCGGGGATGCTAATAATCGTCATGTTGGATTCTTTCTGTTTCGTGGCGGCAGATCGCTGGTCGAGGATGATATAAGGTGCCATTACACATTAAGAAGACGCGTCTCGGACTTTTTTAAGAATAACATTCCGGTATTGTATGTCCTACTTCTTGCTACGGTTGTATCTATTGTGTTGTCTGTCGCGGTGTTTATGTTGCTTCAAATTGGTGTGACGCTACTATATGTATTTGTACTTTTAGTGCCGACAGCTTTTGCGGCCGAGGATTTGGCTAATTACATAATTGCGAAGTTTGTAAGGCCACAGAAGTTATACAAAATGGACTACTCGCGTGGTATACCGGGCGGCTCTAGGACGATGATGGTGGTTCCTACTCAGCTTGGCGAATCGGTCGACGAGCCTAGTTTGCTAATTCGTCAGCTCGAGAGCAACTACCTAAATGATCGATCGCCCAATTTGTATTTCGGTCTGCTGCTAGCGTTTAAGGATAGTCATAGCAAAACGGATATACCGTCGGTTTTGGAGTTAGAAAATTTAGAACTCATAAGACAGAGCGTATTAGAGCTGAACGGTCGGTACGCAAACGATAACGAGCCAAGATTCTTTGTTTTTATTCGATCACGTAAGTGGAATAGTTATGAGAATGAATTGATTGAATGGGAGCGTAAGCGAGGTAAGATCTCGGAGTTCAACCAGTTATTGAGGGGAGGTATGACCGACTTTAGTACCGAGGGCGTGGATGCTGAATTTTTGGCAATAATTAAATATGTTATTACCGTCGATCAGGGCGACATATTACCAAAAGAAGCCGCTAGGCGTTTAGTGGCGACGATCGATCATCCGCTTAACCGACCGCAAATCGACAAAACGAAAAATGTTGTCAATGGCGGCTATGGTTTTATCCAGCCGCAGATGCTGTGCAAACAAGATTCTCCTGCTACGTTGCTGGAGTTGGCGTTTAGTGGCAATAGGGGTTGGGGGTCGTATTCTGGACTGGCCGCTAATCTATATCAGGATGTTTTTGGTGCGAGTCTTTATGTAGGCAAGGGGATTTACGACGTCGACGTCTTTAACGCAGTCTTGTATAAACGTATCCCGGAAAATACGATGCTTAGTCATGACCATGTAGAGGGTTTTTTCTTGAGAACTGGTTTTGCTTCGGATATTCAAATTCTTGAGGATGACCCGGTTACTTACTCGTCGTACTTAACCCGGTTTCTGCGGTGGGCACGTGGCGATTGGCAAAATATGCCATGGATATTTAATAAAGTTAAAGACCAATCTGGCAAAAGATCTGACAACCCATTGAGTGTGTTGGCGCGATTTAAACTACTTGAGAATATTCTGCGTACCCTTTTGTATCCTGCGGTGTTTACGGCTTTCATTTTGGCCTTGCTAGGCAAGCCAGACCTAGAGGCGGTATCTGTCCTGGTATTGGTTGTTATATTATTATTCGAACTGATATTGTCGATGGCGGATAATTTGTTTAATCTGCGCATCACATTAGCTTGGCGCGATGATATTGGCGATTTATTATTCAGATTGAAGATAACTGTAACTCAAATTGCATTCAGACTCGTATTTATATCGCACTTGGCGGTTATGAGCATTATTACGATTGTCAAGACTTTGTATCGAATGTTTATTTCTAAAAAGCACTTGCTGCAGTGGCAAATCTTTCGCAGGGTGGATCAAAAAAGTTCGTGGGCGGCGTTTAGGGCTAGTATCAATAGCTTTATTGGGTTAGAGTTGCTGGTTCTTGTTATTGTTGTGTCTAAAGTATTTATGAATCAGCCGAGTTTTTATATGTGGTTATGGGCTGCGGTAGCCGCACTTACCCCAATTTGGGCAACGGTATTTTCTCTTCAAAAGACTACCTCTGTCATGTCAAAAAGCCTGATCGATCCCGAGTGGTTTGGTATGGTCGCATTGAACACGTGGCGATATTTTGATGATTTTGTAACCAAAGATACTAATTATTTACCGTCGGACAAGTGGGAGCCGGACAGTAAACATGTAGTATCGAGGCTGACGTCGGCAACCAACATCGGCCTGTACATTACAGCACTCGACGTCGCTAGTCGTTCAAATTATATATCTACCGAACAATATTTTACTCGGCTGAACGGATTACTGGTAACTATGGGGCGTATGAAAAAGGTCAGAGGACATTTCTTTAATTGGTATGATATTAATACGCTGGCGGTACTGAACCCCAAAGACGTATCCACTGTGGATAGTGGTAATTTAGCGGCTTCACTAATAACAGCCGAGGGCTCTTTAAGATCTTTTGGTGATTTTAGGATATGTTCAGATAGTTTTTGGGATACGATCCGGGCGGCAGTTTATTTAGCTTACGGTGCACTTGATGATGGGCTTAATGTTCGTGGTCAAGATTTACTACAGAATATCAATGATGTATCGTCTAGGTTCAAGAACGGTCAAAGTGTCGCTGACTTTTATCAAGGGCTAGGGATAATCAGGTTAGATATATTGAATGACGCGGCCTCGTTAAGTGGCGAGTCGGCCTATTGGCGGGCTAAGTTATTGGACATTTTACAGAATAAACTTCAAGAGTTGGAGGGTTTTTATCCTTGGGTTAAAAAAGGTAATTTTAGAAAGTGGAGCGATCTTGACGCGGCCCTAACATTGAACGAATTACGAGCCGGGGTACAAATACGGCTTGCTGGAAAATTAAGCAATTATAACAAAAAAATACTTTTAAGCTCGCTCGTTATGATCGACAAGCATATTCGGTTGTCTCAAGAGACGTCTAGTGCCTGTCGACGTCTTTACGAAGCAATGGATTTTAGCTATCTTTATGATCGTCAGCAAAAGCTGTTTCATATAAGTTATAGTGCGTCCAAGAATCAGCTAGACCCCAATCATTATGATACTTTTGCGTCTGAAACTCGTATTGCTAGTTTCATCGCTATCGCTACTGGTCAAGTTCCTATCGATCATTGGCGAGCGCTATCTAGGCCTCTGGCGGCTTATCGTGGACGATTGGTGATGATGTCTTGGAGTGGATCATTGTTTGAATATTTGTTTTCTCAAATATTTTTAGCCAATATTAAGGGATCGTTTTTGTTAAAGATTTATCGGCAAGCGGTGCGTATGCAAATTGATTATTCGAACCAACTTGGTATTCCTTGGGGGATTTCTGAATGCTGCAGTATGCAAAAGAACGAGAGCGGCGATCATGTATATGCACCGCACGGCGTGCCATTATTAGGACTAAAGCCTAATGTCAAAAATAGCCTTGTGGTGTCGCCTTATAGTTCAGCCATGGCGTTAGAGATAGAGCCAAAAAAAGCTTACGATAACCTTCGGCGGCTGCGGCGGGACGGGGCTTATGGAAAATATGGTTTTTATGAGGCGGTTGACTACAATGATCGACTTGGTGGTGAAATTAAAGGGCGGCCAGTGGAAGTGGTGTTTGTCCACCATCAAGCCATCATACTACTCTCGATATTTAATTATCTGAACGGTGGTTTGATCCGGGATGTATTTAATTGCAATTTAGCCATTGAATCTACTAGTTTTATATTGAGCGAAAAAGGTGCCGCTCAAAGTGTAGTCCAATCGGTTAAGACCATAGCGCTTGGGTCAGAGCGAATATAATGCTTGCGCTTGTTAGTAAAAAGGATGTATAACTAGACAGATGAAGCCCAATACCTTGCCGCTCGTTAATCTTATATCTAACGGTGATTATCGAGTTTATTCGACTAATTCTGGAGGTGGATTCAGCCAATTTAAGAATGTGTCACTTAATCCCGAATCATCTGATCCAACCGTTAATAATCCAGGCAATCAGTTGTATGTATGGGATGATGATACGAATACGCTAGTACTG
>CAIOSL010000006.1 GCA_903861015.1 uncultured bacterium | reverse complement strand
TGAAAAGGATTTTGATAAAGTCTACACAAGAAGATTGAACGATGATGTTGTATATATCGGGAGGGGTAAGCAAAATGGTGTAAGTCTTGACGTCAGTTATGATGGTGTGATTACTGTGCAGGAATATTTAGCAAAAGATTTTCCTCTGGGGAATGCGAATGACGACAGTTTTTTTGAAGAAGTTGACAGGCGGTTAACACTAGATCCTCTTGTTGTGGCACTGCGGGAAATTGGATTAAACACAGTTTTAGATATTGCCTCTCGTTTGCGCCCCAATATAAGAGATCGTTCCATCGAAGCAAATAATATGTTTCTGGCTGTGTCTGATATTTTAGAAGATGAAGAGTTGAAAGACTATGTTTACAGGGAATTAATTAAATTGATCGAGAACAAGAAAGATCGCGACATATCAGTCCAAGATCCGGATAAAAATATACTTGGGAAATGACCGATCAAGAAATCCTAGACACCTGGAAAGAAATTTTCAAGCTTTACCCTCAACCAGACAAAAAATTTATTTGGGATATGGCGATTGCCTACTATAATCCTTATAATCAATCAGGCGGAGTTGTTATGGCCGAGCAAATATCCTACATTGCCAGCTATTTCTCTGATATCGTTCCGAGCGGCTATCCGATGTCGGCCTTCATGTCGCCCGAACCAAACGGTATACCATACTCAGAACAAAGCCAAGATCAGCACGATCTAAACGACTCAAAAAACTTTAGCGGCTTTGTTGATGAATTTACCGGCTGGGTCAAACAACAAAATTAAATAATCAAAGGAAATATTATGACCAAAATTGCAGTTCTTATCGGTAGCTTACGCGAGGCATCGGTTAATAAAAAATTAGCAAAAACCCTAGAATCACTAGCACCTAATGGCACTGTTTTTAGCTATGCCGATCTTAATCTGCCGCTATACAACCAGGAGTTAGAAGCCGACTTTCCATCGTCCGTCCAAAACCTCAAAGATCTGATCGAAACAGCCGATGGCGTTTTGATCATATCGCCCGAATACAATCGTAGCTTTTCGGGTGTCTTAAAGAATGCTATCGACTGGGCCAGTCGACCTTGGGGCAATAACTCATTTAAAGGCAAGCCGGCTGGCATTATTGGCGTCTCGCCAGGCCAAACTGGCACGGCTCAGGCCCAGGCCCACCTTCGTAATGTCATGCAATCTTTGGACACTAATCTGTTAACCCATCCAGAATTATATATTTCAACCGGTCGTGTTTTTGACGACAACGGGCAAGTGATCGAATCGTACATACCGCACCTACGGGCCTATATCGACGCCTTAGTCAGTCATTCTACAAAAAATAAAACTATCTAGCCAGTTTTTCGATCAATTGCGAATCATCATTTTTGGACGATTTAACACCCTCACCAACGCGTATAATTGTCAGTTTGTCCAAATCGTAGGGCTTCATAATACGATAAATCGAGTTCATATCGTTAATCGACGGATCAAGCCAGTCGGCTTCATCCGTGGTTGCCACAATCACCGGCAGGCGACTGGGTATCAATTCGCTATCGCTTTCGGTATTGACCGTTAATATCGAGAACGTACCGACGGTATTGCCACTCGGGTCAGTCCACGAGTTATAAACTGCGGCGATACAAAAGACATCCCGGTCAGATGGGTGGATATAGTACGGATTCTTTTCGCCACTTGGCGACAACCGGTACATATAAAAACCGTTAGCCGGCACCAAACAACGCTGGTCTCGCACGACGCGCGACCAACTGGCTTTACGAAAAACATCTTCTGATTTGGCATTATAAGTCTTGTAACGAAAAACCGAATTAGTGTCTTTGGCGCCCGTGGGTACCAAACCCCATTTCATCTGCTCGATCACAATAATACCTTCGCGGCTGACAATAACTGGCGCCAAATCAGTTGGATTAATGTTATAGCGTGGCCTGACGCCCTTAGGGACATTGCTGTCCGGCGCAAAACAACGGCTTATCTGACCGATATCATACAAGGTATATTGTGAGATCATCTTATGAGTATAACCTACAAACACCAAAATATATCCATAAAAATCGCGCCCCGCTCGGGTGGGTGAGCGGGGCGCGATAAGTATCCGTCAGATTTTACTCCTTATCAGTCTTGGTTTTACTGGTTATCATGATCTTTTTTGGCTCCGGCAATGCCATCAAAGGCACTACAACCTTCAAAACGCCGTCTTCCAGATGAGCGTCAACATGCTCTGCATCGGCGCGATCCGGCAGTTGGATACGTCGATAAAAGCTACTGCTGCTCTCTCTGACGACGTATTTGCGCTTTTTGTCCTCTTCGCGCTCGTGTTTCTCGGCTTGGATGACAAGAGCGCCATCATCGACGTGTACGTCAACGTCATCATTATTATAATTTGGCAGGTGAGCCTCGACTACCAACTCCTTATCGTCATTGGTATAAACGTCGGTGGTTGGAAAAGCTACGCCACGGATCGGCGTCATCCAATCATCACCCAAAAGTTGACGCTGCAGCGCATCAAGTTCTCTGAACGGATCAAAACGTATTAATCTACTCATACTCCCTCCTTAATATTTTTAACTTTATAACTTTGTCGAAGGTCGCTTTATCAACAACCTTACATCTAAATTATATATGCTTGGCACTCGTTGGTCAAGAGTGCCAACTTGACTTTTATCCATAAGCAATATACCCTAAAAATATCAAACAAATCGCAGGAGATGGCAGTGAAAAAGTTTTTCAAAATCGTTAGCACCAAGAATATCGAACGCATGCGCCTAGAGCTCGCCAGGGCACACTTCATCATTGCATTACTGGCCTTCGCCAACATTGCCGTTTTGTCACTGGGTGTCAGTATTACAACCGGTTTTAACCCGACACTATCGGCAATCGCCAGTACACTACTGGTGTTCTTAGCCCTAATTTCGCTGTCTATATCACTTCACCTGTTTACTAACAAAAACAAATAGATTAGTTAATCGACACCAGTTCGATATCAAACACCAAATCCGAATTGGCGGGTATATTAGCAGCCACGCGGCGCGAACCATATGCCATAGCCGACGGAATAATCAAACGGCGCTTACCACCAACTTGCATACCTGGTACGCCCTGTGTCCAACCACTGATAACTTGGTGTAGCCCAAAAGTTGCTGGCTGACCAAAATCGTGCGAACTCTGAAAGATCGTGCCATCAACCGCCAACGCTCCGGTGTAATGCGCCGTGATCGTCGCACCTTCCTGGACCGTGTCGCCATCACCTTTAACGATATCAATAATTTGTAGTTCTGGCACCGTTTTAATTGGGTCAAAGCCCAACATTTTTGTTCCCTCAAGTCGTGTAGTTTTATCCATGTCTCCATGATGACATAATACGCAGCACCTGTCACCATTTTTTCGTCGGCCACCCTTGCAAAAACAAAGCATAATCGTCATAATGACAACAGATAAGCATAAAAGTAGGGGGCAGTATCAAGCCAATCAAGTTAACAGTATTTTTGCATCGCCGTATTTGCGAGGCTTCTTTGCTGTTATCGCTGACAATTATCGGTTTGTACGTCTGGTCTAACTTTTTTGCCGGGGGCGGCGCCCACAACTTAACCGTCGGTTTGCCGGCTGCAATCTTGTCATTAATAACCGCCATCTTATCTGTTTTGACCTATTTCAAAACCCCGAGTGACATCTTTAAAACATCTCTAGCAATCTACTGGCTCAATATGCTAACGGCCGTAGTTTTAATTATCAGCAGTGGGGGCGTAGCTTCACCATTTATCACCATATGGATGCTGATCGGCTTGTTTGCGGCGCTATATGGCGCTTGGTCATTGATACCAATCATGGTTATATCGGCAATCTTCGTCGCCATCGAATACGTCAGCCGCAGCCTAGCGGGCAACGCGCTATTAATCATATTTGTCAGCCTCATACCGATCATGGCCGGTGTATTTATGTGGCGCGATAAGTCCGAAAAAGACGAACTAAACAGTGACAACAAGGCCTTTCGCAACCTAGCCAACGAGCTCAGCGAAGTCGCCAGCAAGTCCGAAGTCGTGATTAATGCCATCGGCGACGGCGTTATGGCAATCGACAACAAAGGCGTTATCCAGCTGATTAACCCTGCCGCCCAAGCGATTATAGGTTGGGGCAAACAAGACGCCATGGGTCTGAATTACAAATCGGTTCTGCAACTGGTCGATATCAAGAATGAGGTAATCGACACCAACAGCGACCCAATCCAACAAGCCCTCAATATCAATCAGCAAATTCGTTCCAACGACCTTAATCTGGTCACTCGAACTGGCAAAAAACTAATTATTTCACTGGTAGTATCGCCAGTCAGCGAAGTTGGCTCGGGTGTGATTGCGGTTTTTCGCGATATAACCAAGGAAAAAGCCGAGGAGCGCGAACAAGCCGAATTTATCAGCACCGCCAGCCACGAAATGCGCACACCAGTCGCCTCAATCGAGGGTTACTTGGGTTTGGCAGTCAACCCCAATACCGCGCAAGTTGACGATCGAGCACGTGATTTTATCCTTAAAGCCCATGCCTCCGCCCAACACCTTGGTCGGCTATTCCAGGACCTATTGGACGTTTCAAAAGCCGATGATGGTCGAGTGTCAAATAATCCAAAAGTTATCGATATCGTGCCGTTCTTGCATGAAATCGTTCAGGGTCTAGAGCCAAAGGCTACCGCCAAAGGACTGCGCCTAATTTACAAGCCCGTCCCTGATGGCACCCGCGAAAAGCACATCGCTCCCGTCTATTACGTTAACCTCGATAACGACCATGTCCGCGAAATCATGAATAATTTGGTCGAAAACGCCATCAAATACACTCTGACCGGCGACGTAATTGTCGATATCAAAGGTGATGATGATCATATCGTTATCAGCATCAAAGACAGCGGTATCGGCATCCCGGCCGAAGATATGCCGCATTTGTTCCAAAAATTCTATCGCGTCGACGACGAAAACACGCGCATCATCGGTGGTACCGGCCTAGGATTATACCTCTGCCGACGTCTCAGCGAGATTATGGGCGGTCGAATTTGGGCCGAGAGTGTCTATAACAGCGGCAGCACTTTTTATGTTGAGTTCCCACGCGTCAGCAGCCAAGAGGCAACTCAACTACTCGAACAAGAAGCCTTCAAAGCTCGCCAAGAAGCCGCACAGGTGTCGCATATGGCAGCCGGCAGCCAGCCACAGGCAGCTGCTGTCACAATGCCAGCATATATTCCGCCCAGCCAACCCGTCCAACTAGCACCTCAACCAGTCACACCAATCCAAATCGCGCCTTATCCAGCCCCAGTCGGCCCCAGCCCAGCCGGACAACCCATTACGGCCAGCCCTAGCGATGTGCCACATAAAGTACCTCGCACCCAAGCCCTAACCCCCGAACAAATCGCCGCCTATGTTGCCAAACAACGCGCACTAGCCATGCAGCAGGCCGTACCGCAACCCGGTATGCGCCCAGCTCAATCCGTCGCCGTACCAACCAGGGGACAGCAATCGTAATGCCAATAAACATAAAGACTATGGTATTTTTTAACCTACCTATAGTACAATAAGGATAAATATGACTAAAATAATGTTAGTTGAAGACGACAAAAGTCTACGAGAAATATACGGCATTCGTTTAATTGCCGAGGGTTACGAAATAACATCGGCTGGTGACGGCGAAGAAGCTCTGGCAATGGCAATCAAAGAGCGACCTAATTTGATCATTAGTGATGTTATGATGCCAAAGATTAGTGGTTTTGATATGCTTGATATTTTGCGCGCCACCCCCGAGACCAAAGACATCAAAGTCATCATGATGACCGCTCTCAGCAGCGAAGATCAACGTACTCGCGGCGAATCACTCGGCGCCAATCGTTATTTGGTCAAATCACAGGTCGGCATCGAAGACGTAGTTCGTACAGTTCACGAGGTATTGTCTGATGCCCCAGGCGCCAATCAACCAGTTGCCAATCAGTCATTTGGCAGCCCAGCACCGGCCACACTAAACCCTAATCGTCCACTAGCCCCAGCGCCACAGGCAGCACCAACGCCAGCTTATACGCCACAGCCGATTCCGGCACCACAACCACAGTCAACTTCAATGATGCCGCAGCCAACCGCGCCATTCTCGTCACCGGCGCCGGCGTCATTAGTCGACAGCATAATTCGACCACAGGCAGCTGTTCAAACACCAGCTCCACGGCCAGCACCAGCTCCATTTACGCCCCGACAATTTCCAGTAGCGCCAGTTCAACCCCAAACTCAGGCTCAACCGGCACCACAACCACAACAGCCAGTCTTTACTCAACCTGTTGTTAATACCCCAAACCCAGCCGCCTACGCACCTGCGCCAGTTGTTACAGCACCAACAGTTGCCACTCCAACACCAACTCCAGCCGTAACACCAATTGTTGGCCCGTCGCCAGTTCAGTATCCTCAGCCAACTACTGCGCCAGCACCAATCAGTAACGACATATCCGAGCAAATGGCGCGCGAACTCAGCGAAGGCCTCCAGGCCCTCCAAACACCCAACCAAAACCAATAGGCACACAACCGGTTTTGACCGTTTTCTGTTATACTGATAGCAAATGTCAGATCAATTATCTAGTTCACTACGCCTCAACAAGCACCTGGCCCTACAAATGGGCGTTTCGCGCCGCGAAGCCGATCGTATGATCGAGCAGGGCAGGGTTACTATTAATGGCTTAACGGTCAGCCTTGGCACCCGTTATAACCCCGGTGACAAAGTCGCTGTCGACAGCCGACCAGTCAGCGACAATGCGGCGTATCAATATATCGCCCTCCATAAACCAGTCGGCTATGTCTGTTCACGTCGTCAACAAGGCGACAACCCGACTATCTACGAACTTCTGCCGCCTATATACCACAATCTCAAGCCCGTTGGTCGGCTTGACCGCAACAGCAGTGGTTTGATTTTGCTATCTAATGATGGCAATTTTGCCTACCAAATGACCCACCCCAGCTTTTACAAAACCAAAATCTATAACGTTCGTCTCGAGATGGAGCTAGCGCCATTACATCAGCAAATGATCAGCGATTATGGCGTCACGCTCGAAGATGGCCCCAGCAAGTTACAGCTTGAAAGAATGAGTGACGATAATCGCAAAAGCTGGATCGTTACCATGCACGAGGGCCGCAATCGCCAGATCCGTCGGACCTTTGGTGCTCTCGGCTACACCGTCGAAAAACTCCATCGAACCAACTTCGGCAATTATGCGCTGGGTGATATAAAGCCCGGTGAGTTCGAAATCATCAATATTCAGTAGGTGATATAACCGCCAAAAAATATCTCATGACGCTTATGTTCGCAAACCGATAGCATCTCTGTTATAATAAGCGTCAATATGGCTTCCAAACTACCCACAGTTGCAATTATCGGCCAAGCGAACGTTGGCAAAAGTTCGCTTTTTAACCGTCTGGTTCGTTCCCAGCAGGCAATTGTGGCCCGCGAAGCCGGCACCACTCGCGACAATGTCATCGGTCGGGTTGAATACAACCAGCATAACTTCTGGCTGGTCGACACCGCTGGCCTCAAGGACCCAAATGACGAGTTCGAGGCCCAGATCCAAGAGCAAATTACCGAAGCCGCCGACACCGCCGATGTAATCTTGGTTGTGGTCGACAGCAGTCAATATATCAGCGACCTGGATCGCTTGGTCGCCAAAAAAGCTTTGCGCAGCAAAAAACCGGTTCTGTTGCTGGTTAACAAAACCGACCTCAAAGAAAGCCTACCTAACGACGAGTTCAAACGCCTAGGTATCCAGCAAATCATCCGCACCAGCGCCGAGCATAACCAGGGCATTATCGAGGTTCTCGACTCGATTACCGATCTTATCCCAGCCGAATCCGAATATATCTCTGACGATGTTATCCGCGTGTCGCTAATTGGCCGTCCAAACGTCGGCAAAAGCTACCTATTCAACACCCTGGCCGGCAAACAGCAAGCCATCGTCGCTAACATCGCCGGCACCACCCGCGATGTCAATCGCATCCGCATTCGTTACGGTGGTCGCGACATCGAACTACTCGACACCGCCGGTATGCGCAAACCAGGCAAACAAGAAATTGGCATCGAGAAATTTAGCGTTTTGCGCACCCTGCAGGCTATCGAACAGTCCGACATCTGCTTCCTGCTGATGGACGCCAACGAACTCAACACCCAGCTTGACCAACGTATCGCCGGTATCATCGACGAAGCCGGCAAAGGCATGGTGATTGTTGTCAGCAAATGGGACAGCGTCGAGGGCAAAGACGCCTACACACGCGACGAAATCGCGCCAAAGATCGCGCGCACCTTCGACTTTACACCGTGGGCTCCGCTGATATTTACCAGCAGCGTCACCGGCCAAAACGTCACCAAATTGTTCGATCTGGCCATCGACATCGATGACCGCCGCAAACAGCCAACCAAAACTCGCGTTCTAAACGACATGTTACAGGACGCAATTCACGGTCATCCGCCAGCTGGCCTCAAAAACACTCATCCAAAGCTTCGCTATATCGTCCAAACCGACACTACACCGCCATGGTTTGTTATCTTTGGCTCTAACTTAAAGTACCTCCACTGGAGCTACAAACGCTACCTCGACCGCCAATTACGCGAAACCTACAATTACACCGGCACACCAATCAAATTCAGCTTCCGCGACGAAAAGCAAATCAAAGCCAACCGCCTCAAAGCCGAACAAGAACAACAAGATCAATCCAATACTCACTACTCAGACGACATATGAAATTAATCATCGCACAAGGTAATCCTGGGGCCGAATACGCGGCGACCCGGCATAATATTGGGTTCATGGTGGTCGATTATTTTGCCTCCCAAAACCGCCTACAATGGGCAAATAAACCCAAGTTCGACGCCGAAATTACCGAGACAACCGTCGGCACCGAAAAAGTCATACTCGTTAAACCAACTACTTTTTATAACGAAACCGGCCTGGCCGCCCGAAAGTTAGTCGATTTTTACAAACTTAATACCAAAACCGACGTTTTGGTTATTCACGACGACCTAGCCTTGCCATTTGGCACCGTCCGAGTACGCCACCAGGGGCGCGACGCCGGCAATAACGGCATCAAGTCGCTTAACGCCCACATCGACCACGACTACACCCGCATACGAGTTGGGGCACACAACGATCATCGCCAAAAGCTCGGCGACAGTGATTTTGTGATTGCCAAATTCAGCCAGACCGAGTCCAAATTGCTGCAAGGCGATATTATTCCGCGCATCAGCGACCTAATCAACGACTTTTGCCGCACTGGCCTGTCCGCAATCAGCTTTACGATCAACGAATAAGAAATAATTACAAATAAAAAAGCGCTCCGAAGCAAGGGTGGGCATCGCTTCAGAGCGCTATTTTACCCTTTAACCCACCCAAGGGGCAAGCTAGGCAAACCTCGAGAATATCGCAGGCGCCCGCTGGTTAAAGGGGTTAGTATACATGCAATGTCGCATAGTCGAACTATTAGTCTTTAAGGATGGAGGGTAGTCTACCTTAAAAACACATTGCATGTAATCTAACATAAGTTAGAATAGGGGGTATAAGGTGCTTTTGGTTAATCTCGCAATAAAACCAACTGTTCCCGATAGTAGCACGTATTTGACTTTAAGTCAATACTTATTGAAATAAAATCTATGAAAATCAATACAATATCACCCCAAGACAACAATTGCTTACAGATCATAAGCACTATTGCCAAACCTCCTAAAAAGTTATATTCTATCGGGCAATTACCAGCCGATCGGCGCCCAACTGTGGCGATTGTTGGATCGCGCAAGCCAACTGCCTATGGTAAAGAGGTGACATACAAACTGGCCTACGACCTGGCCAAATATGGCCTGGTAATTGTCAGTGGCCTGGCGATAGGTGTCGATTCGATCGCTCATCAGGCCTGCTTGGATGCCGGTGGCTATACGATTGCCGTCCTGGGTAACGGCCTTGATTCAATCTATCCCGCCTCCAACCGCGATTTGGCTCGCAAAATCTTGGCGAACCGCGGGGCATTAATCAGCGAGTACGAACCTGGTATCTTGGCCAGGGGATACCAGTTTTTGGAACGCAACCGTATTGTCAGCGGCATCGCCGATGCGGTTATTGTCACTGAAGCTGCCGTCCGCAGCGGCACTTTATCGACCGCCAATCACGCCATCGAACAGGGTCGGGAACTATTTGTCGTCCCCGGCAATATCACCAGCCCGCTGTCGGCAGGCTGTAACAAACTTATCAAGCAAGGTGCGCATCCCGTTACTTGCGCCGAGGACGTCATCGAAATAATTGCACCCGATTTGTTGCGTGCTCAAACTTTGTTGCCACTGGGGTTAACACCGCTCGAAACCAAAATCATATCTTTGCTTCAATCGGGCGTTCGCGACGGCGACGCGCTGCAAGAACAAGCCGCGGTTGACTTTACCGAGATATCTAATACATTAACAATCATGGAAATCGCCGGCACCATCCGCGCCCTGGGTTGCAACCAGTGGACGTTACGTTAGTATATTTATATGTTTACAAAACCAACCAAGTTGAGTAGTATAAGGCATTACCAATGAGCAAAAACCTAGTTATCGTTGAGTCGCCAGCCAAAGCCAAAACTATCGAGAAATATCTTGGTGGTGATTTTACGGTGTTATCTAGTGTCGGCCATATCCGTAGTATTGCCAAAAAAACCGGCAGCGGCACGCCGCCAATTGACGTCAAAAATGGCTACAAAACCACTTACGAGATCGACAGCGAAAAGAAAAAAGTCATCTCTGGACTTAAAAAAGCCGTCGCATCGGCCCAAACAATCTGGCTGGCAACCGATGAGGACCGCGAAGGCGAGGCGATTGCCTGGCATCTTTGCGAGGTCTTAAAACTCGACCCCAAGACCACCAAGCGCATTGTTTTTCACGAGATCACCAAAAACGCCATCGAAGAGGCGATTAAACACCCACGAACAATCGATATGGACCTGGTGGCCGCTCAACAAGCCCGCCAAATCTTGGACCGATTGGTCGGTTTTGAACTGTCACCAGTGGTGTGGCGCAAAGTCCCCGGTGGCAAATCGGCTGGCCGCGTACAGTCACCAGCCGTTAGGTTGCTGGTCGAGCGCGAGCGCGAAATCGAGGCCTTTAACGGTTCGTCGTCATTTAAGGTCGCGGCCGAATTCAGTCACGGCGGCGATGTAGTCAAGGCCGAACTGCCTGACAAATTCGATACCGAGGACAGGGCTCAAGCTTTCCTTCAAAGCCTGATTGGCGCCAAATTTACCGTCAGCGACGCTACCACCAGCCCGGCTGTCCGTAACCCCGGAGCGCCGTTTACGACCAGTACTCTGCAGCAAGAAGCCAACAGCCGCCTGGGCTTTAGCGCCCGCGCCACCATGTCGAGCGCCCAAAAACTCTACCAAGACGGCAAAATCACCTATATGCGTACCGATTCGGTCACGTTAAGCGGTCAGGCCATCGCTGCCAGCGCCAACTATATTAAATCGACCTACGGCGAAGCCTACAGTCAAGTTCGGGCTTTTAAAACCAAGAGCGCTAATGCCCAAGAAGCCCACGAAGCAATCCGACCAACCGATATCAGCCTGGCTCGCGGCAGCAGCAACGACTACGACCAAAAACTCTACGATCTGATTCGCCGCCGAACTTTGGCCAGCCAAATGGCGCCCGCCAAACTAGAACGCACAGTTATAACTATCAACATCAGCAGCGGCCAACAAGTTTTCGAGGCAAGAGGCGAAGTAATTATCTTTGACGGCTTTTTAAAAGTCTATGGTGGCAGCAAAAAAGATGCCGACATTTTGCCCGCCGTTACCTCTGGTGAAACGCTAGATCTAGCGTCGGCTGATGCTCGCCAAGTTTTTGCACGCCCACCAGCACGCTACAGCGAAGGTAGTTTGGTCAAAAAACTCGAGGAATTGGGCATCGGCCGGCCATCAACCTACGCTACAATCATCAATACCGTTCAGGTTCGCGGTTACGCCGAAAAAGGCGAGGCCGAGGGCACACCGCGCGACATTATTAACCTCAATCTGGCAGGCGACACAATCAGCCGAGTTATCACCCAAGAAAAAACCGGCTCTGACCGCGGCAAACTAGTTCCAACGCCTGCCGGCGAAGTCGTCAGCGACTTTTTAACCAACCATTTCGACCAAATCGTCGACTATGGTTTTACCGCCACCGTCGAATTAGGTTTTGACAAGATCGCAACTGGCGCGCTAGCCAGAAACACCATGCTGGACGGCTTTTATATACCGTTCCACAAGTTAATCGAAGGTTCGGGCGGCATCGACCGCAGTTCCGTCGCCAAGGCCCGTGAAATCGGTAACGACCCCAAAACCGGCAAGCCAATCTTGGCTCGCTTTGGCCGCTTTGGACCGATGTTGCAACTGGGCAGTGGTGAAGGTGACGAAAAACCACAATTTGCCCCAATGCCAGCTGGGCGCAAAATAGAAACCGTCACACTGGACGAAGCTTTGCAGGCCTTTAAATTGCCACGATTGGTTGGCGAAACACCCGACGGGGCAGTTATCAAGGCCAACATTGGCCGTTTTGGACCATATATCCAAATCGACAAAACCTTTGTCAGTATCAAACCATTCGATCCGCAAACTATCACCTTGGCCGAAGCAATCGAATTATACTCTGCCAAATTAAAAGCTGATGCCGAGAAAAACATTGCCGACTTTGGTGATGGTATCAAGATCCTAAAAGGCCGCTTTGGACCATATATTACCGATGGCACCAAAAACGCCAAGATTGCAAAAGACACCGACCCAACCACAATCACTCACGAACAAGCCATTGCTGCCATCAAATCCGCCCCAGCATCCAAAAAACGCCGCTTTGTCCGAACAGCCAAAAAAGCCCCGCGTACCACTAAGCGCACCGTCAAAGCCAAACCCCGACGAAAAAAATCTCAAAAAGTTTAATAACACTATTTACATAACATGTCTATTTCATGCTATAATGTGTTCAGTGCACAAACTATTTGACATTAGGTAGCTAATGTTTTATAATCTAATATATTATCTGGTAGCAAAATCCGCAAGTGGGCAGAGAGAGATACGTAATAGACTATGAAGAACACACCCGAAACCGAATCGACAATCGACCTCCAGGCGAGCGTCAAAGAAATTCTCAACAATATTGATCAAGAGCGTGAACGCGAGATTATTACTCGTCGTTTTGGCCTTTATGATCGCCGCGAAACCCTAGAACAGATAGGGGAGTTGCTGGGTATTACTCGCGAACGAGTTCGTCAGCTCGAAAAAGCCATCCTGGGCAAGTTAAAACAATCGACTATTAGCGGCAAGATTAATACCGTTAACAGCCTCGAAAAAGTAATCGTTCGCAATCTGACCGAACTAGGACGAATCGCCCGAGTCCAAGATTTGACCGATCACATTCTCGGCAGCAAAAGCGACCAACGCCAACGCGCTCACGTTGCCTTTATTGCCGAACTTTCTCCAGGCCTAACAGTTATCAACGAGAACGACGATTATCACCACAGTATTGGCATACGCGAATACGGCGACGAAAAAAAAGTGCGCAGTGAAGTCGATGCTATTGTCGCCACTATCAAAAAAAATGGCCAACCAACCACTATCGAACAACTGCATAACCAGTTATCTTACGAGCACCCAGACCACGTCAGGGCGCTTGCCAGCGTTTCCAAACTGTTGGCGCACCTAAAAGACAGTTGGGGACTGGTCAAATGGCCGACTGTTAACCCTAAAAACATCCGCGACAAGATTTATGTTATTTTGGCCGAAAACGGCAAACCAATGCACTTTTCTGAAATCGCC
>CAIOSL010000005.1 GCA_903861015.1 uncultured bacterium | reverse complement strand
GGATACGCGCGACTCGCAACGAGCTTCAAAAATTACCCTTATCGCCGAAGCGCTCGAAAAATACTACGACAAAAACGGCGAATACCCTGGTTGCAGCGCTATGTCGGCAGACCCCAATACTATCGTTGCCAACACCCTCAAAGGGGCCGACCCGACGATATTTACTTCGCCATCCGACACCAGCGGCAATTCGATTCTGGCCAACTGTGCCGATATCGGCAGCACCGACAAGTTTGCCTATGTCGGCGACAGCAGCGCTTCGTGCCAAACTGGGGCAGCCTGTACCCAATACAGTCTAAAGTACCTAAAAGAGGGCGACAAAAGCGTAGTCGCTACCGACAGTCGACGAACCGTCAACATCGCGGGCGCACCAGTTGCACCACCGGCACCAACCATAGCGGTCGCCCCCAGCGGCGGTAATATTGTCGCTACGATTACGCCGGTTGTCTGCGCCAATGGCGCCACGACTCAGTACAGTATCAACAGCCGCACCAACGACGGCAATTGGAACGGATATACCAGCTGGTCGACCGCACTAACCGCCAACCAAGCTGGGTCGGATGGAATCAAATATGGCTATACCGCCCGGGCCCGCTGTTATGTTAGTGGTTTTTCGTATAGCGCCAGCGTCAGCGGTGTCGAGGCCACCTACGTCCAACCACTGACCGCCGTACCGTCGGCGCCAGTCGTCGCTGCCACTTCGCCAAATTATTACACCACCAATTACACCTGGAGTAGTACTGGCTGTCCGAGTGGTACATCTACCCGCTACCAATATCATTATTTTACAGACTATGGTTTTGACTTTGGTTGGGTCGCCACCCCTGGCACAAATATCAGCTTTACCACTACGACCTTTAGCCACACCTACAGCCTGGAAGTCAAAGCCCAATGTTACAACAGTTTTGCCGCAACTGCCTGGAGCGCCATTGGCTCAACCGGCTATTACCGAGCCACTCCAACCATCCAACTGTTAATAGTGGCTGGTGGTGGCGGTGGTGGTTATGACAATGGTGGAGGTGGTGGCGGCGGTGGGCTTATTTACAACTCATCATTATCGGTTGCCAATACCAGTTACCCTATAACCGTCGGTGGCGGCGGTGGACCGCAAAGTAACGGCAATAATTCGACCGCATTTGGCTTGACTGCTATAGGTGGCGGCAAAGGCGGCAATGCCGGCCAAAACGGTGCCACTGGTGGATCGGGTGGCGGTGGCGGTGGAACTGGTACGGGCAATACGGCTTATGGTGGCGCCAACCAACCCGGCGGCTATGCTAATACCGGTGGTAGGGGCGGAAATCGTAACGGTACATCCTGCGGCGACAGTGGTACATATTATACCGGTGGTGGTGGCGGTGGGGCTGGTGATCGCGGCGGTGACGCTTGGTCGGGTGGTGGCGGACCGGGTGTTATGCAGGGCGGTGTTGGATCGACCTTTAGTATTAGCGGCGGCAACCAAACCTATGGTGCTGGTGGCGGTGGCGGTGGTGACGACTGTTATTGGGGCCTGGGCGGATCAGTTGGCGGCGGCAATGGCGCCGCAGCCGGGAGTAGCGGTCACGTAACCGGTAGCAGCGCAACCTATTATGGCGCTGGTGGAGGTGGCGGATCGGGCAACCTTGGACAGGGTGGATCAGGTTATCAGGGAATTGTAATTATCCGTTACACAACCGGTACGATGGGTGCCACTGGTGGCAGTATCTCTATCGTTGGATCAGATACGGTTCATACTTTTTACGGCAACGATACCTTCCAGGTTTACTAGATATTTGTTAGCTAGTCCGAATACGGCGGTAGGCAAACTTGGCCGCCAAACGCCAACTAGTGGCAGCATCGCTGTCAAATTGATAAACTTCACCAGTTTTAACTTCGCCGATCAAAACTAGGGCCGGGTTATAGGGTACGAGTGTGCGGTAAAACATCAAATCATCGTCACTGACGTGCTTGCGACCAGGAAAAACTTCGTTAAATTTGCCGATAGCCGCTTCGTCAAAGTATTTAGGACGACCTTTTGGCGGTATGTAAAGTTCGGCCTTTAAACCCATGCGCGCCACGATCTTTTTGATGTCGCCCAGCAATACCTTGGACTGGCCACTGATGTATACATAAAGCTGTTTTTTGGAAGTCAAAAACAAAGTGGCCTCGGCCGTGTGACTGACCGGCACGCGATAAACAATTGGCTGCATAATGTCCAAATCCAAACCAAAATTATCAGTTAAGGCGCGCTCTAGCGCCGCTTCGTCGAATACTCTGCCGTTCATATATTTATATTGTAACACCTTTTAAGATATAACCAGTCTCGACGGCACCAATAAAGTCAACTACAATAATAGTAATGAGTTTTAGCGAGCGGTATAGCAAATTAAACCCAGCCCAAAAGCAGGCCGTCGATACGATTGATGGGCCGGTTATCGTTATCGCGGGTCCCGGCACCGGCAAAACCGAGCTGTTAAGTGTTCGGGCGGCCAACATACTACAAAAAACCGACACTTTGCCCGAAAATATTCTGTGTTTGACATTCACTGACAGTGGCGCCAATGCTATGCGCGAGCGCCTGACCGATATTATCGGCAAGGACGCTTACAAGGTGGCGATTCATACTTTTCACAGTTTTGGGTCCGAGGTCATCAACCAAAACGGCCAGTATTTTTATCAAGGCGCCCACTTTCGTCCAGCCGACCAACTAAGCAGCTACCAGATCATTCGCGGCATTTTTGATGGCTTGCAGGGCAGCCCGATTGCCGGCAAATTAAATGACGAATATACATATTTGAACGATAGTTTAACTACTATATCCGAGCTTAAAAAAAGCGGCCTGACAAGTGATGAATTGTTGCAAATCCTTGACGACAACGACAAAACTATTCAAATAACCGAAGATTTACTCGGCCCAATTTTTGCCGGAAAGATATCCAAAAACACCGCTGGGATGATTGCAAAAACCATCGAGCAAATTCGTCACAGCGACAGTCAGGGCACATTGCCAACCATCGTGCCACTGGCGCAAGTTTTGGCCGACTCGCTGTCATTGGCGACCGACGCGGCCATATCCGATAATTCGACCAAACCCATGACTGCCTGGCGCAATCAGTGGTTTAAAAAGGACAGCAGGGGTAATTTTGTGTTGAAATCGCGCGAACGCCAAGTCAAACTGCGCGCCCTCAGCCTGGTTTACGAGCAATACTTGGCTCAAATGCAGCAGGCGGCACTGTACGATTTTGATGATATGATTTTGCGCGTGGTTCATGCCATGGAGATCTTTGACGACCTGCGGTTTAACTTGCAAGAGAAGTATCAATATATCATGGTTGATGAGTTTCAGGATACCAACATGGCCCAAATGCGCATTTTGCACAACCTAACCAACAACGAAATTCAGGGTGACACGCCCAATATCATGGTGGTTGGTGACGACGACCAGGCCATTTATAGTTTTCAAGGGGCGGATATCAGCAATATTATCGATTTTCGCCATAATTACCCCAAGGCAAAAATCGTTACTTTGACCGATAATTACCGTTCCAGCGCCACCATCTTGGACGGTTCGCGCGATATTATATTGCAAGGTGGCAACCGACTAGAAAATCTGTTTGATGATATAAACAAGCAACTAACAGCCCATAACAACCAACCAGATAGCGGCGTAACACTACACATGGCCGAAACGAGCGCCAGCGAACGGCACTTTATCGTTAACGATATTCGGGTACGAATCGACAGCGGTCAATTGCCTGGTAGTATCGCGGTCTTGACCCGCCGTCATCACGAAATTAATTCGCTGTTGCCGTACTTTTCCAAGGCTGGCATTGCCGTCAGTTATGAGCGTCGCGACAACATTTTGGATCTGGCACCAATCAAGATGATCGAACAACTGTCTGGCCTGCTGATTGATATTGCTGGCGGCCACCACGATACGGTCAACGCCAAACTGCCACAGATCTTGACCCACGAAGCCTGGGCAATCGACCCACACAAACTATGGCAATTGAGCCTGACGGCCTATGACAATCGCAAGCGCTGGCTTGAAGTTATGGCCGAAGACGCAATTACGCTGCCAATCCACGACTGGTTGATCAAAATGGCGACAAAAACCGTCGACACACCGCTAGAACAAATACTCGATCAGATTATTGGTCGGCCAGATACCGAAAACGAGGTGGCGGAGTTTGTCAGCCCCCTTTACAATTACTTTTTTTCGAGCGACAAACTAGTCAGCCAACCAGATGAGTACCTGATCTATCTGGATTCGCTGCGGACCATTCGCAGCAAAATGCGCGAATACCGACCCGACCAAACACCCACTTTGGCCAGTTTTATTGAATTTATCGACCTCAATCGCCGCACCGGCAGCGTAATTAATATCACCAGGCAGTCCGTCGAGACCGACAGCGCCGTCAATATCATGACCGCCCACAAATCGAAAGGGCTAGAATTTGATACGGTTTACGTTGTTAACGCCGTCGATACGGTTTGGGGCGAACGAGCCCGCAGCCGCAGCCGCTTGATCAGCTACCCCGAAAACCTGCCGCTAGCACCAGCCGGTGAGAGCGACGATGAGCGCCTGCGCCTGTTTTATGTAGCTATTACCCGCGCCAAGCGTCAATTGCATATCTGTTACAGTCTGACCGATGACAGCGGCAAGAACTTGATGCCAGCAGCCTTTTTGTTAGACAGCCAGTGGTCAACCGAAAAAATAACCCTACCAAGCGACACCAGTCAAATGATCGAGGCCGCCGAACTGGCCTGGTATCAGCCCATCATTAGGCTCGAAACCGCTTCGATGCGGGATCTACTGCTACCCAGCCTGGACCGCTATAAATTGAGTGTCACTCATATGCACAACTTTTTGGACGTCACCAGGGGTGGCCCAGCAGCTTTCTTGCTTAATAATTTGTTAAAATTCCCAAGCGCCAAAAGCCCAAACGCCGCCTACGGCACAGCCATACATAACACCTTGCAACAAGCCCATACTCATTTGGCGGCGACTGGCGACCGCCAAACTATCGACGAAGTAATTACTAATTTTGCAGCCATTTTGTCCCAACAACACATGGCCAAAACCGATTTTGATAACTTTTTGCAAAAGGGAACCGATGCATTAAAGGTATTTTTGGACCAAAATTATGCTAATTTTAGCATCAGCCAGCGCACCGAACTCGGTTTTGGCGGCCAACATTCGATTGTCGGTGGCGCCCATTTGACCGGGTCACTCGACCTAGTCGACATCAATCCAAAAACCAAACAAATCATCGTCACCGACTACAAAACCGGCAAACCAGCCAACAGTTGGACCGGGCGGACCGAATACGAAAAGATCAAATTGCACAAATACAAACAACAGTTGGTTTTTTATAAATTACTGATCGAAAATGCCCGCGATTACCGCGACTACTCGGTCAGCACCGGCATTATGCAGTTCGTCGAGCCAACCGCTGCCGGTGATATCTTGTCGATCGAAACTACTTTTGACAGTCAAGAAACAGCCCGCTTTATAAAGCTAATCGAAGCCGTTTGGACACATATCATCAACCTCAATCTGCCCGACATATCCACCTACGACCAATCCTACAAAGGCATTTTGGCCTTCGAAAACGACCTGATCGACGGTGTGATTTAGCAACATGAAAAATAGCAAATTTGCTATAATAAACGTATGAGCAATGATGAATTCACAAGGATGTTTAATTATATGACCGACAGGTTCGACCGGATTGATAAGGCTATCGAGTCAAAAGCCGAGGCGAGTGATCTGCGTGTTGCATTAAATCTCCTGGATAGCTTGTCCAAACGTCAAGAGATATCAGACGACGAAAGAATCGTCATGAGCCATCAGCTGACGCGTCTTCATGAATGGGTCGAAGCCGCCGCTAAAAGAATCGATCCGGAATTTGTTCATTAAACAGAGGCGGCTACGCATCCTCGTATAAAACTCAAGACCTCTGCAACATGCTGACCGGCACTCGCATCTGCAAGCCTAAGTGTACGCGCTTTTGGTTGTAAAAGTCTAGATAAGCGGTTAGCTTAGCT
>CAIOSL010000004.1 GCA_903861015.1 uncultured bacterium | reverse complement strand
TTTCGAATGGCTTGAGCCTGTGAGGTCTAACCTAAAATCAATACGGGAACAACTTGATATAGTTAGAACCCTGCCCCAACAGACACAAAAAGCCTCCGAAGAGGCTGTGCGTCTAAATTGGCAGGGGCAGTAGGAATCGAACCTACCTCTAAGGTTTTGGAGACCTTTATTCTACCGATGAAATATGCCCCTAAATTGCTAGTTACCGAGATATTGTAACAGATATTTTAAAAAATATATAGTGTTGCAAAAGCATTAGCGTCGTCTTATAATTGTCGTAAGAACGCTTGTGAAATTAAAAAAGGAGTGGTCGACCAGTCACCTGTGGCTGCTTGTAACGTAGCAAATATGAATATACTTATGCTAGGGTGGGAACTCCCTCCTCACAATAGTGGTGGATTGGGCGTAGCATGTTATCACATGTCAAAAGCACTCGCTTTGAAGGGTGCTAAAATTGATTTTGTGGTTCCCTACACTGCCGCACATCCTGGCATCGACTTTATGAAAATTCACAGCGCCACTGTGCTGTCGCCCCTGGAACGTTACGGGCTGGGTGCCTATGACAGCTCGAAGGTTATTGAAAAGCCATTGTCCAAGGCCGACATGAACGACCTTAAGGACATGCGTGGCGTTCAAAAACGCTATATTAAGTTTGTTGAACAGCTGGTTAAACGCAACAAGCCCGATGTAATTCACGCCCACGACTGGCTGACGATGGAGGCCGGTATTAGGGCCAAGGAGCTAACCAATGCACCATTGGTTGTCCATGTACACGCAACCGAGTTTGACCGATCCGGCAGCAACAGTGGCAACCCACTGGTGCACGAGATTGAATACCAGGGTTTGATTATGGCTGATAGAATTGTCGCCGTCAGTAATATCACCAAAAACATTATTGTCGAAAAATACGGTATTCCGGCCGATAAAGTTGAAGTAGTTCACAACGCAATCGACGTCAGTAGTTTTGACGATGGATACCAATATGACTACAGTACTTATAAATACCTCGAAGCCCTTAAAAACGAGGGCTATACGATTGTTACGACTGTCACCCGCTTTACCATCCAAAAGGGCCTGGCTAATTTTGTTCGTGGCGCAGCGCTGGCTTGTCAAAAATATGACAAGTTGGTTTTTTTGTTGGCTGGCGATGGCGAACAGCGCGATGAGCTGATTGCATTGGCATCGAGCTTGGGCATATCCGACAAAGTCTTTTTTACCGGTTTTGTGCGCGGCAAACAGTGGCGTGATGCCTACAGCGTAGGCGATGTTTTTGTTATGAGTTCTGTCAGCGAGCCATTTGGCCTGACCGCGTTGGAGGCTGCACATCACGGCAATGCATTGGTTATATCCAAGCAATCTGGGGTTGGCGAAGTGCTACACAGTATTTTTAGATATGATTTTTGGGATGAAAACATGCTGGCTGACCAACTGATTGGTATTGCGACATCGCAAGCCCTCAAGAATTCGTTGCAGCGTGATGTTATGTACGAGTACGATCGGATCTCTTGGCACGATGTCGCCGATAAGCTGATGCAGATATATAATTCAACGAAACAAGGAGTTAAATAATGAGTAAACGAGGCATAGTCTTGTACCTGCACGTCCACCAACCGTATCGTGTCCGTAAATACAGTGTTTTTGACACTTCGTCGCGTCATGATTATTACAACGAGTCTTCGTTCGACACTGACCGCAACAACGAAAAGGTATTTCGTAAGGTTGCCGACAAATCCTACCGTCCAATGAACGTATTGCTGGAAAAACTATTGGCTAATCACCCTGAATTTAAGGTGTCGCTTAGTATTACCGGTACGTTCATTGAGCAAGCCGAGGCTTGGGCACCCGACGTTATCGAGAGTTTTAAACGCTTGGTTGCAACCGGCCGAGTCGAGATTGTGGCTGAGACCTATTACCACTCACTAGCTTTCTTTTATAGCCGCCAGGAGTTTGAACGTCAAGTTGATGCACATAGGGTCAAGATCCGCGAATTGTTTGGTGTTGAAACTAACGTTTTTCGTAACACCGAGTTGTCGTACAACGACGACCTGGCCAAATGGGCTGATGATTACGGCTTTAAAGGTATACTAGCCGAAGGTTGGGACCCGATTTTGGAATGGCGCAGTCCAAACCATGTTTACCGACCAGTTAACACCAAAAACATTCGTTTGTTGATGAAAAATTATCGACTGAGTGACGATATCGCCTTTCGCTTTAGTAACCGCGACTGGTCGCAGTGGCCGCTGTCGGCTGATACCTTTAGTGATTGGGCAAATGCCTCGATTGATCAACAACAAATTATCGATTTGTTTATGGATTACGAAACTTTTGGTGAACACCAATGGCAAGACACCGGCATCTTTAATTTCTTTGAGGCATTTGTCAGTAAATGGCTAGACAATCCAGACAATACGTTTTACACAGTGTCAGGTGCGATCGATGCCTTTGAACCAGTTGGCGAAATTAGTATGCCCTACACTGTTACTTGGGCTGACACCGAACGCGATTTGACGGCTTGGTTGGGCAACAGCATGCAACAAGAGACGCTGCGCTATATTTATGCACTCGAAAACGACATTATGATGACCGGCGATTTGGAATTAATTAGTGACTGGCGCAAGCTGCAAACCTCTGACCATGTTTACTATATGTGTACCAAGTGGTTTAGTGATGGCGACGTGCATGCCTATTTTAGCCCATACGATTCGCCGTACGATGCCTTTTTGTATGTCATGAATGTGATCCGTGATCTACGCTGGCGATTACACAGTTATCATCATATCGGAGGTTTAAATGGCTAGACCAATAGTCCTAAGTAACGGCGAAATGCACGTCGGCTTGAACGGCTATGGTACGGTCCATGACTTTTATTATCCATACGTTGGTTTCGAAAATCACTCGGCCGGTGGCAATCTGCGTCACCGAGTTGGTATTTGGGTGGATGGACAACTTAGTTGGATTGATGACCCAAAGAACAACCAGCGCGACTGGACATTCAAATTTAGACTGCCCCACGGTGCGTTGATTGGTTATTTTATGGCCAAGAACGAGCGTTTGGGTATTTTGTTGGAGTTTGATGATTTTGTCGATGCTCATATTAACGCCTTCTTCCGCAACATTCATATCGTCAATACTCGCAATCAAGCTCGTGATATCCGTTTGTTTATGCACCAAGCCTTTGATATTGGCGATTCGCAAAGCAATTCAGATACGGCGCAGTACATTCCAAACAGCAATGCGATATTACATTACCGCGGTCGCCGCGCCCTAGTTGTATCTGGTGTTTGCCGCAACAAACCATTCGACCAGTATTCGGTCGGGTTGTTTGGTATCGAAGGCAAAGAAGGTACTTACCGCGATGCCGATGACGGCGAACTGGGTATGAATAATGTCGAGCACGGACGAGTCGACTCGACTATTCGGTTCAAGATGAAGATCGGCGCCAACAGTTCAGAACGTGTCCATTATTGGATTGCTGCCGGCACGACTACTCGCGAAGCATTGAATGTTCACAAGCGAATTCAGGACGACAAGGCGATGTCGAATATGCGCCGAACAGCCGACTGGTGGCATGACTGGCTTAAACCTACCTATGACATTATCGACAAAGTTACGCCGACACATCGAACAACTTTCTTGCAAAGTATTATGATTATCAAGTCACAGATCGATGTTCGTGGCGGCGTGATTGCCAGTACCGACACTTCGATGCTTAATTATTCGCGGGATGCCTATGCATATTGTTGGCCACGCGACGGTGCCTATGCTATTTGGCCACTAATCCGAATTGGTTATACCGAAGAGGCCTTGCGATTCTTCCGCTTTACTAAACACGGTATGCACCCAGAGGGTTACATGATGCACAAATACCGCGCCGATGGTGCTTTGGGCAGCAGTTGGCATTCGTATATTCACGAAGGTGGAGTTGTGGCGCCGCCGATTCAGGAAGACGAAACCGCACTGCCGCTATTTATATTTGCCCAATATTATAATATGCACCCTGACAAGGCGTTACTGGCCGAGTTTTATGAGTCGATGATCAAACCAATGGCCTATTTTTTGACCAGTTATATCGATGATGTTTCTGGTCTGCCAAAAGCCAGCTACGACCTATGGGAGCAGACATTCTTGACAAGTACATACACAACCGCTGTAACCTATGCTGCGCTGATGGCGGCGTCCGACCTGGCGACCGCTTCGGATGATCAAAACAACGCCGTTAAATGGCGTTTGGCGGCCAACGATATCCAAACTGCCGCTCACAAGCACTTCTATAACGAAGATCGAAAAGTCTTTAGGCGTGGTATTAATGTACGCGACGGCGCAATTGTCTATGACAATGTCGTCGATTGCTCGAGTGTTTTTGGGGCCTATATATTCGGTCTGTTTGACTCTGGCAGTACCGAGGTAAAAACCTCGATCGAGACAATCAAAGAGTTATTTGATATCAACAAGGGTGCCCTGGGTTTGCCGCGTTACGAAGACGACAATTATCGCCGAGTTAGTCCGGGTATCACTGGTAATTACTGGTTTATCACTTCATTGTGGTTGGCGCAGTATTTTATTGACACCAACGAGACCGACAAGGCTATGGCAATATTGGATTGGACAAAGGGCCACGCTATGAGTACTGGTGTGATGAGCGAGCAGATTGATCCGTCCACAGACGAGATGATCTCTCCTGCACCGCTAACCTGGACTCATGCCGAGTATGTGGCGACACTTTTGGATTTGATACCTAAAGATTAGTCGTATTGACTAATGACATACAAATAACCTCCGGTTTTCCGGAGGTTATTAAGCGTTATTCAGATTGTAACTAGCCTTTGCGTGGCTTGATTTCGTTGCGGCCAAGGTTAGTCTTGGTCTCAACATACAAAGCATGAATACGAGCGATCGGATCATACTTCTTTAAGCTGAGTTTTTCAGAGGTATTCTGAGTGTTTTTTGAGGTGTAGTAGCTGCGGTGACCGCTTACTTGGCTAACTAGACCGATTAATTTACGCTTGGTGTTCTTTTTTGCCATAAACTTCCTTATAAATTTGTATAGACTATTGATACTGATTATACCAAAAAAACCGTTCTACTGCAAGTCACTATCTGTAGTTAGTAAAACTTACCGGAAACTCCAGATCGGCGCTGCGAATTATCTGCATTGCTTGCTGTAATTCGTCTTTGCTGCCGCTGACGACGCGTACGGCTTCGCCTTGGATTTGGGGTTTAACCTTTGGTAGTTGCTCGCGCAGCAGCTTGGTTATTTGTTTGGCTTTGTCTTGGTCGAGGCCAGAGACAAATGGTACTTTTTTGGTCGCCTTTAGATTGCTTACTATAACCTCTTCGTCCAGATTAATAGCCTTGCTGCTTTGATCGCGTGAGGCTAGTTTTTTGCGAATAATATCGATAATGCTATCAATTTGCCACTCGTTCGAGCCAGTAATTTTAAAGCCGGCTTTGTCATCCATCCATTCGATTTGGGCGGGCGTACCCTTAAAGTCGTAGCGGTTTACTATTTCTTTTTCGACCATCGCCAGGACGTTATTCATCTCGGCTTTGTTGTATTCAGATACGGTATCAAAACTAAATGTTGCCATATATACCCATTATAACAAAATAACTACCATATCAGGTAGTTTATTGAGTTATGGAGCCACGATCGGGAGTTGAACCCGAGACCTCA
>CAIOSL010000003.1 GCA_903861015.1 uncultured bacterium | reverse complement strand
TCGGAGCTTTGGCAGTTTGTTTTTCCACGAAAATATCAACAACCTCAATTTGCTCTTTGACCGCTAATTCTTTTAACTCGGCCAGTTGATCTGAAATGCTTCTAACTTGCCGATCTTCTGTGTCGGTAGATTTTCTGGTATATATAAAAAATTTTCTAGTTTGATTATTCATATAATTGCATTGGCTAACGAGAAATCAAATGAAGAAAATCTTCATTTGATTAAAAAAGTCGGTTCGAACTTTGAAATCAAAGACCGAACCGTCTTTTTTGAGCCACGCTCTGCGTGGCGAACCCTTTTGGATTCAGGACTTTTTGGGGGGAATTCAGAACAGACGGCACTTCGTGCCGACCATATTTTTGCATCCGAACCCGATTTCGTTTTCTGGTGGAGAGAACAGGATTCGAACCTGCGGTAATATTGCTACTACACACGCTTTCCAAGCGTGCGCCTTCAACCACTCGGCCATCTCTCCTTACCAACCATTATAACAGTTGTTATTTCTACTTTGTTTAATTGTTGCAGTTAATTCTTTGGACTCTCATAATAGAGCTAATGTCTGATACAAAAACCCCACCAGTAATCAAATTGCGCAATCTTAAAAAGCGCTTCGGCATTGGTGATGCTGAACATTTTGCTATTAATGGTATTGATTTAACGATTCGTCGTGGCGAATTTATCGCCATCATGGGGCCAAGTGGCTGTGGCAAGACCACCATGATGAATATTCTCGGCCTTTTGGACCGGTCGTTTGATGGTGACTATGAGCTAGACGGCAAGCCAGTCAAGGGCATGACCCGACGCAAACAAGCCCGTATTCGCAGCCAGCAAATTGGCTTTGTCTTTCAAAGTTTCAACCTAATCCCCCGCCTTAACCTGCTCGAAAATGTCGCCCTGCCGCTAATATACAAAGGAATTACCAAAACCAAACGACTCGAGATCGCCAGCAACATGCTACGCAACTTTCACCTAAACGAGCGCGAATATTACATGCCGCACCAGCTTTCGGGCGGCCAGGTCCAGCGCGTAGCAATTGCCAGAGCCCTGGTCAACGAACCATCAATAATCCTGGCCGACGAGCCGACCGGCAACCTTGATTCCCGCGCCAGCCATATTATTATGGAAGAATTATCTAACCTTCACAAGCGTGGCAATACCATTATCATGGTTACCCACAATCCACGCCTGACAACTTACGCCAGTCGCGTCATCACCATGCTTGACGGCCAAATCGAAACCGACAACAATCTGGCCGCTAACCCGCCGTCACGTCGTGGTCGCAAAAAAGACAGCACTAAAACCAAAGGAAAGAAAAAATAATGCGCTTTTTACTGATTAATCACGTCCAAAACGCTCAACAGTCATTGCGCAGCAGCCGCATCCGCAGCACCCTCACCATGTTGGGTGTAACGATCGGCATATCCAGCATTACAGCTATTTTGGCCCTCAGCGGCGGTGCTAACAAAATCGTTGGCGACCAAATAGATTCACTCGGTGGCAACATCGCCGTTATCCGACCAGGCGGTACAATCGACCCCCTGTCAAACATTACCAAAAACCAATCTAATCATGATTACGCCACCAGTACATTAACCGAAGCTGACGTTACTACCGTCAAAAGCGTTCCAAATGTTCAAATGGTCGCCCCATTAATGGTTCTAAGCGGTACGATAAGAGGTGACTCAACCGCTCCTAGTGGGTCTCAGATTGTCGCCACCACCCCCAGCCTAGCCGACATATCGAATTTGAATATGCGTGAAGGGCAGTTTTTGGATAACGCCCTCAAAAAAGATTCAGTCGTCATCGGCAACCAACTATCAATCAACTTGTTTGGTACCGAAGCCTCAACTGGCCGAATTCTAAAGCTCCGCGGTGATGACTTTACGGTCGTCGGAGTCCTCAAGCGCCAAAACAACCCCTACAACTATAATTCGGTCGACTTTGACAATGCCGCGATCGTTAGTTTTGCTGCTGGCAAGGGATTAAACCAAAATATCACCCAAATTCAGCAAATCAACATCCGTACTGATTCCGTATCCAACCTGGACCCAACCGTCGAGTCAATCCAAAAAGCCGTCTCGGTTAACCACAAGGGAGAAAACGATTTCTCGGTCCTGACCGGCAACAAAATATCGCAACCAACCAGCCAATTATTCGTAACCATCGCCGGCGGTTCAACCGCCATCGCCGCTATCTCTCTCCTTGTCGGCGGCATCGGCATTATGAATATCATGCTAGTTACAGTCGCCGAGCGAACCCGCGAGATCGGTATCCGAAAAGCCCTTGGCGCCAGCAACGCCGACATTACCTGGCAATTTTTGATCGAATCGCTTGCCATTAGTGTCAGCGGTGGTATCACCGGCTATATCTTTGGCTATATCGTCGCCTTTACTATCAGCAGTTTCCTAACTTTTGATCCAGTCATTAACTGGCAAATCGCCGCCGTCGCCCTGACTATATCTTTGATTATGGGAACAATCTTTGGTTTGTATCCAGCCACTCGGGCCGCCAGCAAAGATCCAGTAGAATCACTGTACCAATATAATTAACAAAAAACGGAGCTAGCGGTTAGGCTAGCTCTTGTTTTAGTTTTTCGATCAATGGAACTGGCGTTGGATCAACCCCGTTTAGGATAGCCAGATAAATACTGACGAAATCTGCCAATATACTGCCCCACAACATCTGTTCGATCAAGGTGTTGCCCTCTAGGTTAATCGTGGTTGACTTTGGCCGTTGGCCACTTAACAATCGATCCGAGACTTCAAATCGTTTCAAGATTTGTGGATGCTCCAGGTTACTGATGATATCAAAGACGGCATATGGTTTTTCGACTGGGTGCGATGTCCAACCCATAAATTCGTTATGGTTAAATTCGGGTAGCTCGTTCCAAAACGAAACGTTCTTGGCGTTTTCGTTCCAGCTAATCTTCCATTTGTAAGCCACCGGCGCGGTCAATGTTCCGCCATAAAAGACCGCTGTTTTGCCGACCGCCGACAACGCCAAACGCTTGGCGTAGTTAGCCGTAGTTGGCACTTCGGCTGCCCATTTAGCGGTTTCGGACTCTAACCAGTCTGATGTACTAACGATCTCGTCTAATTTGTCGCGCGACACAACTCCGAAATTAGACAGCAGCGAGACTAACGCGCAAAGGTTATAGATCACTGCCATTCGAGGCTGCAAACCGCTTGGCAACGGCACGTGCGCGACATGATAGTTCTTGGCGTATTCCATCAACTTGCCTCCAGCTGCAATAATCGCCATCTGCGCTCCCTTGGCGCCGGCTTGGTCCAGACAACTAATTGTTTCTTCGGTGTTGCCAGAGTAACTGCTGACAATCACCAGGGTGTTACGACTAACATAGGCTGGCAAATCGTAAGTCCTAACCACCTCAAACGGAACTGTCACTTCACCCCTAAACCAGGTTTTAACCAGTAGTGCGGCCAGGGCTGATCCGCCCATACCAGCAACCACGATATCCGTGATGGTTCGGTTGTCGTGGCCCGAGTCCAAAACACTAACTTTTAGGGATGTTTGCTGATATTGCAACCCGGCAATCGCCAAAGCCCCTTCCGGATCACGCTGTCTTAGTACATTAACGTCGTCTAACATAATTCCTCCGTTTTTATTGCCCTAATGTATATAACTATGATACAGTATTAATTAAATAAGCATAAGTATAAATATCGGGGTGGGATATGGATATTAATCCGCAACAAAGCGCAAAGCCAATCAGTGACGATCAAGAGCTAGCCAAAGTTTTAGCAGGTGTTAACAGCGAGACTAACCTAGGTTACGAGGAATCGCCTATCGTTAACCCGGTCGTAATGCCGGCTCCAAGTGCGGTCAATATACCAGTTTCAAATAATACTAGCGCCGTCTCTTCGGACAACCTGATGAGTATCAAAAAGGACGCCTTAACCGACCTACGGCCATTGGTTGATAAACTTAGTTTAGAGCCCGAAGAAAAATTTGACACTTACCTGCTGTTACTCCGCAGCTCTGACGACAAGGCCCTAATCGCCCCAGCCTATGCCGCCGCCAAACTCATCGCCGACGAGTCCAGGCGCGCTCAAGCCCTGCTGGATGTCATCAAAGAGATTGACTATCTATCGTCATCTCACCAATAAAACAACTGCTTTCAACCAAATAAATATACCCACCGCAAGGTGGGTATATTTTAAAGTCAACATCAGCGTAAGGCTAGTAGCCCATCCCGCCCATGTTTGAGTTGGCCTGAGTTTCTGGCTCGGGGATGTTCACCACCAACGCCCCCATGGTTGCCGCTGTTGATGCAATCGAAACCGCATTTTTGACCGCTTCTTTTACCACTTTGGTTGGGTCAATAACGCCATCTTTCTTGATGTCGATCAGGCCTTTTTCAGGGCTATTAACATTGATGCCGTAACCTGGCTTGCTCGCCTCAACTTGGGCTAACAAGGCCTCGCTGTTTAGTCCAGCATTGGTCATAATCTGTAAAAATGGCTGTTTAAGAGCATTCTTAAGGATTTGGCGGCCAGCACTAATCGAATCCGACCCGTCAATCTTGGTATTAGCCGACAAGTTGACCAAAGTTACGCCACCACCCGGCACAATTCCCTCGGTTAAAGCCGCTTTGGTCGCTGCCACCGCATCATCAACCCTAAATTTCTTTTCGTCGATCTCGGTCTCGGTGGCACCACCGACTTTGATCACCGCTACTCGACCGGTCAGCGACGCTGCGCGTTTGTCGTATTGTTCTTTGTCATACTTACTGCTGCTGTTATCGGACTGGGCTTTTATCTGACTAATTCGCTCTTTAATTAACTTTGCCTCGCCAGCACCCTCGATAATGGTCGTCGAATCTTTGCTGACAATCACCTTGCGGGCGGTACCCAGTACATCCAATTCGACATTATCAAAGGTCAAACCCTGATCCTCACTAATGACGGTTGCGCCAGTCAAGATAGCGATG
>CAIOSL010000002.1 GCA_903861015.1 uncultured bacterium | reverse complement strand
AGTAATCCATAATTACCGAGTAGTAAGTTTGTTCGGACATTTCCCCATCGCTGGATTGTCGCTGTGATTTGATAAAACTATCAATGTCAGATTGACTAACCGAAACTCCTAATGTACTGGCTAGCTTTTGGGCGTAGGCATCTTTAATTGCGTCCTGCAGCGACTGATATTTGATATATTCGACTTGGCTTTTGCCATCACTGGTTTTTAAGTTTACTTGTTCTTTCTTCTCG
Source organism: uncultured bacterium (assembly GCA_903861015.1). Taxonomy (GTDB): domain Bacteria; phylum Patescibacteriota; class Saccharimonadia; order Saccharimonadales; family Saccharimonadaceae; genus UBA1547. The sequence goes on along the minus strand of CAIOSL010000002.1, from coordinate 6,046 downwards.
AGGTAATATACCGAGCTAATGTATTTCATTAGGTAATCACTGTACAGTACCTGCTGACCATCAACCGACCCTACTGGCAATGGCACCACCCTGGTAATACGATACATAAATTCACTGGTATTTTGCATTGGATATAGTTGCCACCAACCGACAAGCAGCAACGCAACGATAGTCACCACACTGATAATAATGGCATTGATGACCAGTTTATGGCGCGCATACTGCAGCGGGTACTTAAAACGACGCCCACCTGCCAATATGCGTTCACGGTGATGAGCCACAGTATCACTAGTGATACGCGAGGCGGGAGCGATTGGCTCTGGCTTTTTGAGCAATTTAGAGATTATCTTCTTCATTTTTTCCTTGTTTATCAACTGCGTTATTGACGGCATCTTGTAGTTTGTTGTAGATCTCCTCGGGATGATCAACCTTATTAATAACGAGATCGCCTACGAAAGTCTGGATTACGATAGTACCAAATTTAAATATTTCGCCACTGAACCCAGGTATATTATAGCTTATGTTTTGGACCTTGGACAAACGTAGTTCGATGACGTCCTTACCAAAGAAGCCCCGCTGGGTCACCTGTCGGATCCGTTGATCAGTCACAATGTAAATCGTAAAATACCACATTATAAACTGGTAGGCGAACAATATCAGTCCCAATAATAATCCGCCGATTGGTAGCAAAAACAGTTCCAGATTGTTACTGGCAATAAGCGGAGGAATGGACGTAACGACAAGAGGTATGAGCAACATATAGAAGCCCTTGCGCATGGCAATCATGTGACGCCTAAAAACAAACAGCAACTTTTCGCCGGGGCGTTGACCATCGAAATCGAGTTTTGGTGATGTCTCTGTCATAATAAATACCCTGTTATAGGTGCGCTTATGGTGCCCCGGGCAGGAGTTGAACCTACAACCTTATCCTTAGGACGGATCTGCTCTATCCAGTTGAGCTACCGAGGCCTGATTTATATTATAACGGATATACTGCTCTATTTAACAATATTACTTCTTTGTTGGCACAAAACCCCGTACAACTGCACCATTGACGGTTTCGTAGTTATCATATATTTCCGACTTCTCAAACCATAGCTCGATTTCTTTGGTAGCTTCTTCTAAATTGCCAGACGCATGTAGTATATTTGGCAAGGTTGCACCGATTGGGTTAGTATAACCACGAGTAACGTGAGTATAGTCCCCTCGTATTGTACCTGGTGCTGATTCTTTAGGATCGGTTGTTCCGACCATTTTGCGGACATAGTGGACCGCTTCGACGCCCTCTAGCACGATTGCAACAACCGGCGCATCAGTCATCTGTGCCAAGGCGACGTTAAAGATATCTTCACCCCATCGGCTAATCAAATTACCGATACCTTCGTAGTGCTTATGAAAATGAAGCTCGTCAGGAGCAACCATCTTCATGGCAACTATTTTTAAACCAGCCCGCTCGAATCGCGTTACAATCTCGCCTACTAGGCCTCGTTTGACTGTGTCTGGTTTTAAAACTACGAGTGTTCTTTCGATTTCTGCCATAAATCTCCTTGGGGTGGTATGCTACGTTATTTTCATCAATTATACCAAAAAACCACCATTTTGAAAGCTGCCCCAAGATAACACGTGTACTTGAGATAGTTTTAAGCTATGCTTGTATTATGTACGTATCGGATTTGATATTGGATTATATCGAACATCTCGAAGTCGAAGGTGGTCGATCGGCCCATACGGCTGAGAATTACAGATTATACCTTGAGAGGTTTGTTGAGTTTACTGATAATACCGACGTATCGCGCATAACGACCGAGATGATACGCAAATATCGACTGTGGCTTAACCGGTACAAAAACGACCACGATGACGATTTAGCCACGATAACACAAAGCTACCACTTGATTGCCCTGAGGGGGTTTCTAGGATACTTATCTAAACGCGGCATCGATAGCCTATCGCCAGAGAAGATAGAATTGCCAAAAGTATCCCGAAGACAAGTTACCTTTTTGCACTACGACGAGATTGAACGATTACTAGAAACAATCAAGACTGATGATGAACCGGGACTGCGCGACCGGGCAATTATCGAGCTTCTGTTCTCGAGTGGCCTACGCGTATCAGAACTGGTCAACCTTAATCGCGACCACATAAATACCATCCGACGTGAATTTATGGTTCGCGGCAAAGGCAAAAAGGATCGACCGGTATTTATTAGTGAAGCCGCTAGCCTGCATGTTAACAACTATCTAACAGCCCGGCAGGACAGTCTGCCACCGCTGTTCCTAAGTTATAGCAAGAATAATGTAATAACTAATACCGGCGACTATCGACGATTGACTGCGCGCAGCGTTCAAAGAATAATCAATCGATATTCGCATCTAGCAGGAATAACTAAACAGGTCAGCCCACATACTATGCGCCACAGCTTTGCCACCGACCTATTGATGAACGGCGCTGATATTCGTAGCGTTCAAGTAATGTTAGGTCACAGCAGTATCAGTACAACACAGGTATACACTCACGTTACCGACGAGCATCTTCGCGAAATCCACGAAAAATTTCATAGCGACACTACTGAATAAATTATTTGTTCTATTGAGGGCAACTGTCGTGAAAATCAGCTTCGGTATCTGTAACTCGGAAATCTTTGCACAAATTGCCAGCTATGTCCACGGCTGCATTTGGATAGGCGTAGTTTATATCTGCCATCTCTACCCTGGTCTGAACTCGTCTGAACAAATCATTTGTTCGACCAGTTGAATCAACTTCTGGTTGAACCGCGTTAAATTTAACTGCCGATGCCCCGTTTTGCAAAGTCACTCTATAATTAGCTTTGTTGTATAGTGTTTCTAGATAAAGAAAAGCGCTGCGACTACCGGCGCTGATAGGTACTGGTAACTGGAGCTTGGCGGTACAAGCATACCCACCGGCGCTGAGATTGCCGCTGCAAGTTATCGGCAACGGAGCTCCGGTAGGAGTTTTGCGAGTATCGCGGCCGCTGAAGGATCGAGTGTCTGGGTTTGATACGGCCGAGGGATTAGCTACGCCCGTCGTGCCGCTTGGGTACATAAACAAGGTATTAGCGTTACTCTGCCCTGCAGCGTTAGCTGATTCAAAATCAGATAGCGTAAAGCCATTGCTGCCATATTGCATCATCTGGGTTCTCATGATCGGTGGACGATTGGCTTTCCATGAAACCTGGGATAATAGCGGCCAACTTGTTGATGAACCAGTCTGAAGATCAACTATCGAATTCATATCCGAGCTAAGGTCATCGGAGCTAAACCACTCAACTTGCACTGTATCAAATGGGTCGACACTAGTAAGTGGAATAAACTTGGACTGGTTAGCCGATAGTACACCGATATAATCTAGCGTATCCAAATTAACTTTGACACATGTATAAGCTTGATCAAGATTGTTACTGCCACCAGTTTGTATTCTGACCTCATTATTCGAAATCCCTATATCGCTTAGCGTGGAAACTGCATCGTTACATGTTGACGAATTAACTTGTGATATAACAGTGGCGCAAGCTGCTGGATCACCGCCGGTTTCGCAGATTGTCTGTAAGCGAACTAATGCCCGCTTAGCATCCTCGACACCCGCCTGGGCTGAATCGTAGGCACTTTGAGATAAATCGGTCGTACTGGCTTGCTGCTGGTCTTGGATCATAACCCTAACAAAGCTTACCGTCACAACCGTAATCAACAGGGCTGCAAATACAACAACAAATAACGATACCGCTCCGCGTTGTTGGTTTTTGTGAATCATAATGGTCTGCTCCTTATGGTTATTTAACAACATTACCAGCCCTGGCGGCAATATTAAATTGGTTAATTGAACAATATTGTGGATCCGAACCAACCTCGCTTGGCGCTTTGCAACTAGCCAATCCGGTATCTTGATCAAAGTTGAGGGTAGTTTGGTCATTAGTACCAATCAGAAACTCGACATTATATATACGTTGGCCGGTTTTGGCATCGTAGGCCGTATCGGAACCGATCGACGTGGATGTGATATTAAAACTATGGATTGCTAGATCGTGTTTGTTTTGAACATCAGTATCCAATAACTCGACTGCGTTAGTGAAGTCAATCTTGGCAGCTGGGTCGGTACAATAACTAGTATTTGGATCGAGAACTTTGATAAACCTGATAGAAGAAGCTGAGTTAGAATATGTATTTAGCTGATTACTGTCGCCAGTTTGGATATTCCTGCCGTAATTCCAAATATAACTGTATTGACCCAGACATAAACGACCGCCCCAATCCTGAACGATGTAACGACTGCCCGCCCCCGGAGCAATATTAAACGCCGAACCGCTGGCGATAGTTCTTTGAATATCGGTTGATATTGCGCGTCCAACCTGGTTGACGTCCTTGAGGGTAATACCACGATTGTAGATAGCTGCAATTTGAATAACCGTCATTGCTACGGCAATTAATAGCGCCGCGACGAAACTCATCGCTAGCATTAACTCAATCAGTGTAAAACCCTTTTTAGCCACGTGGTTCATAAAGCCTCACAATCGTTCCTATAGTTACCGGCACTGACTGGCCGGGGCTATCCCAACAGGCCCTGATATGAAAATCGATATAGCCCGTATTAGATTGATTATTGCCTAATATTACTGGCGACCGAACCGCCTCGACCCAGATACCCTCTGCGCTAACAAGCTGATCTGTCCCGTCATATCGAAGCTGCGAGAAGGTCTGTGCGACGTCTATCTTGCCTTCGCTTGGAGATACGTATGTAGCATTTTTAGCGTTTATTATAAAGCTCCCCTGTGGTAAAGCTGGGCAAGAAGATACCCCAACTCCGAATTCAGAAGCATTAGCCGCGCCGTTAGCAATAATGTCATTCTCCATTAACTGCCACTGTCCGGGTGGCGTGTTGGCTGGATACGTCACCCCCGATTGATAAGATGATACGTATGACGAATTGAGAAACCGCAAGGCTTCGGCCTGGGCGTCGATTTGTTGACGAACTAGCGTGATTTCTAGCGCCCTTTGTGAAGTTGCCGTACCCTGATTCATGATCGAAATACCGCCCACCGCAACTAGACTGAAAATCGTGATCGCAAATAGAACCTCTATCAACGTATCGCCCCGACTGTAACGTAAAACAGGTACTAACATCCGCTTGTCGCCTCTCCCCTAGTATCGATGGCACTAGCACTGGTTGCACCGGCCGATACTGTTATGGAGGATTTGCCACCCGTAAATAAACCGTTTGATTCTACACACATTTCGGCCGATTTCGATAATGATAATTGGCTGATTACGGTTGAAATGTCGGCATCCCCAACCGTTGCATCGGGATTTACAAAGGTACGGATAACACCGCTGACTGGTGAACGCAGTATTAAAACAGCAAAAGTCATAGGTGTGTTGCCACCCGGTTTAACAAGCGACGACCCCCACTCGATATCATAAGTCTGGCCAGTGGTTGGTGATATTTGGGCACTATACTGTTGCAAAGCGTTAATGTCATCGGTCGTTACCGATAGCCCGGCTGGTGGAATATAACCGATTACGCTTTTAATCGCTAACTGGCGACCGTCAGCAGTAGTTATAAACTTGCCTAAAATAACACAGTCGGATTGACCGCGGGCTCTGATGCTGCTGTCGCCATAACAAGCCCGATCACCGGCACTGTCATTGCTGACATTAATTACATCTGAAAATTGCTGTTGTAGCACTGATTGGAGTGACGAGACGCTATCGCGATAGCGTTGAATATTGATCGAGGTACCAGCGCCAACTAAAACGCCCATTATCAACAACCCCGTAATGCCCAAGAAAAGCATCGTCTCGATTATAGTAAAACCAGATCGCCCCGACAGTCTCATTTGCCATAATTATAGCATAAGCGTCTCGGCAAAATAAGGCTAAGGCAGGTATATATAGTAGTTACTTAACAGATAAGTGCCAAAGAAAGCGGCAATTACAAAGCCGACGATCAATAGTGGCCCAAATGGCACTTCGGAGTTGCGCTTCAGCTTGCCCGTTATTAATGCCGGTAACACTACCAAACAGCCAATTACATT
>CAIOSL010000001.1 GCA_903861015.1 uncultured bacterium | reverse complement strand
GTAAAAAACAAACAAAAAGTTTAAAAGTTACATTAACAATTTATTTATCTATCCAGTTATTTGGCTGGCAATCGGTAGCGACATTACGATTTGTTCGGATTTGTTGTTGCCGTAGCTCGGTCAAATAATTGCAGTATTTAATTGTTGATTTTAGATGCCCCGAGTTTTCTCGGAGCGGTCAGAAGCTTGCAGCGGTAGGTTGTCTGATGGTTCACACGCCCATTATTTATATTTAGAGGCGTATGCTGTAACCCAGACGTTAACCTTCCGCTCAGGCTACATGTTTCTTATAAGCCAGTGGTATAGTACATTGGTTATATGAGAAAAACTATTATGGTTACAATTATGGCGGTAAGCCTCTGCTTGCTACTAATTATTCTTAATACGACTACGCCTTTAACGGCTGGACCATTTGGAATTTTGGTCGTATTCTGTTTGTCTTATTTGCTATCACTTGGAGTGGTAGCTTTTTTTATATACTGGGTTAATCAGTTATTTCATAAACTGTCAAATTACTTCATGACCAGTAGACCATACGTTCCTTTAACTTTTAGGCGTAGTTATCACTATTCGACCATATTTGGCTTCGTGCCGATTCTTTTAGTAAGCCTACAGTCGGTTGGCGCAGTTGGCCTTTATGGACTTATTTTAGTGGTTTTATTTGTCGGTATCGGCTGTCTTTATGTGTCAAAAATAACACGATAAAAATGCTAGCACAAGCTTGTTGATATCGTGTATAATTACAGATATGACACCAGAGACATTACCTCAAAGACCGGTTGTTGAGAGCCATACTGTTCAGTCGTCGTACAGTTTAGAGCACACACCATTACTAAGCGACGAACATCTATCTGGTATTCCTAAATCGGAGTTCGAAACAAAGGTCGAGTTGGCGTCGTCGGCCGCCGAAAGTATCGCTACATCGTCACTTCCTTCTATATTGCCACAACCTGTGATTGACGATCAGGTTACTGTGGGTGTTTCTGTGCCTGTTTTGGGCGTTGAGGAGTCGGCGCGTGACGGGGGTGACATAGAAAAAGAGTGGGTATTGAGAGCCAAAAAAATTGTTGAAGATACCCCGGGCGATCCTTATAGGCGAGGCCAGGCTGTTAACGAATTACAGATAGATTATCTAAAGAAGCGATATGGAAAAGAACTTCATGCAGCCGATTAATATAAATATCGTGTTTAGATGGTGATTATGGCGGGGTTCTTAATAACATCGGCAGTATTTGTTATCATTGGTGGGTTATCGATATTTTTTGTTGTATCGCAATATCGTCGTACGGTAAGGGAGGCGAAGAGTTATGAAAGAGGGCTTAAAATGGTCCCACTATATATTCACATACCACCTTCAAGCGACGATCATGACATGGGTGGTAGGGATGAACGTGACATAACAGAAGAGGTTTTGTCTCAGGCCCAGGTTATGTATAACATAATATCCAGTACTGCCGTCAAAGGATTTAAGAGCAGACTATACAGTCAAAGGCACATATCTTTTGAGATAATCTCCTCCGATGGCTTGATACATTACTATGCTGTTGTCCCGCTGATATTGGTTGATATAGTCAAGCAAGCTGTGGCGGCTGCATATCCATCTGCTCGGCTGGAAGAGGTAGAGGAGCACAATATATTTAGCCAGGCTGGTAGGATGAGTGGAATTATTGGCGGTGAGTTTACATTAAAGAAAAGCTATGTCTATCCGATATCTACCTACCAGGAATCAAAGAGGGACGCAGCCAGAGCTATACTCAATGCGTTATCTTCTGCAACGCGTGAAGACGGCGCGGCCATACAGTTGTTAATACGTCCTGCGGCCGAAGGTTGGGTTAAAAATTCGGTCTATTTTGCAAACAAAATAAAAAAGGATAAAGCTTCGAAATCTAATGGTATTGGTGACATATTTTCAATTAAAAATATTATTCAGGCTTTATGGAAGCCAATCGAGGCTAAAGATAGCAAACCAGAAGATAAACAGCTGACATCACTCGAGCAAGGTCTTATCGATTCTATAGAAGAGAAAACACGCCACCCTGGTTACGAGGTTTTGATACGCGTTGTGGTATCGTCTAATACTGCTGCTAGATCGCAGGGTTTGCTGACAAATATAATCGCTGCATTCTCGCTTTTTGACTCGTCTACAAATAATGGATTTAAATTTAGTGTTGCTAGAAACATCGAGGAGTTGGTGACGGCCTATTTGTTTAGGTTCTTCCCTCAGGACGTCAAGAGCAACATACTAAACAGCGTTGAGTTGGCGACTATTTATCATTTGCCTAATCAAAGCACTATTCCATCCTCGCAAGTTCAGAGACAGATGGCTAAACAAGTTGATGGCCCGACTCAGGTTATGGAAGAGGGTTTTTTGCTTGGCTACAATGAATTCAGGGGCACTAAAAAACAAATCAGATTGAGTACTAACGATCGTCGAAGACATACCTATATGATTGGTCAGACCGGTACTGGTAAATCTGGTCTTCTGGAGAATCTGGCGTTCCAGGATATGATGGATGGACGAGGGTTTGCTTTTATTGACCCACATGGTGACTCGGCAGAGAAGCTATTGGGTATGGTGCCAAAGGAGAGGGTCGAGGACGTAGTCTACTTTAGCCCTGGCGACATGGATAATCCTATAGGTTTGAATTTGTTTGAGTTTGAGACGCAAGATCAAAGAGATTTCTTGATCCAAGAAGCGATAGCTATGCTTTATCGTTTGTACGATCCTGGTCATACCGGAATAATCGGCCCAAGATATGAGCACTGGTTTCGTAATGCCGCACTGACGATAATGAGTGATCCTAGGGGTTCGACCTTTATTGATATACCACAAGTATTTAATGATCAAGCGTTTACAGATGAGAAGCTAAAATACGTTACCGACAGAACCGTATTGGACTTTTGGAACAAAGAAATGGCTCAGACTAGTGACGCTAATAAATCGGAAGTTCTTGGGTGGTTTGTCAGTAAATTTGGTGCTTTTTTGTCTAACGAGATGATGCGTAACATTTTGGGCCAAACTAAGAGCGGCTTTAATTTGCGCGATATTATGGACAACAAAAAGATATTATTAGTTAACTTGTCAAAAGGTCGTACCGGTGAATTAAATTCACAGCTACTTGGAATGATATTTGTTATGAAATTTCAGGCGGCTGCTATGGGTCGGGCTAATATGCCAGAGGATCAGCGCCAAGACTTTGCATTGTATGTCGATGAGTTTCAGAATTTTGCGACAGATAGTTTCGAGACTATCCTGTCGGAAGCGCGAAAGTATCGCCTTAATCTTGTCCTAGCAAATCAGTTTATGACGCAACTAACCGATAAGATACGCGAGGCGATAATAGGCAATATTGGCACTGTTATAAGTGGAAGAATTGGTATAACAGACGCAGAGATATTGCAAAAGAAGTTTGCGCCAACCTTTGATGCTGAGGATTTAACTAAGCTACCTAACTTTCAGACCATTACCTCAGTAATGATCAACGGAGTCCCGTCAGCTGCGTTTAGTATGTCGTTAGTGCCGCCAATGGGCAAGTCAAACCCTAAGCTTAGTGATGCATTAAAGAAGCTTTCTGCCGCCAAGTACGGCCGTCCAAGAGCGCAAGTCGAAAAAGAAATATTTGAGCGCTTAGGGGCTGGTGATGAAGCTAAGCGACAGAAGCTAGAGTCGTTAAAGAGGGCGCAGCAGAACAGGATGAGTGGTGGTATGCAAGGCGTTAATAGCGGTAGCACCATGACTATTAATCCCGGCGGTAGTACCAGTCCGTCTTTTTTGGATGAATGGCTAATAAAGAGGCAACAGATAGTTCAATCACAAGCGATTAATACGCCTAATTTATCAAGCGGTTCTGGAGATAATCCTGTAGGTCAAAACACAAACAACAATTCACTTCACATTCGAGAGGCAAAACAGAATGTTGATGATGAAGTTTCTATAAAACTTAGGTAGTTTATTTATTGCCGGTAAACAACAATTTGAAATAATCGTATATTAACCCGACAATCCAGCCGACGGCAAAACTTATTATGATCTCGGTGCCGGATAGCTGGTAGTTGTTTACTAAGTGCAAATTGTACGCTGATAATACGGTGGCAAATGCAAGCACTGATCCACCAAGCATGGAGTTCGGCCTAGTTACTATAATCGCGAGTATGCTTAACAAGATCTCGATGATTGGGTTGTGAATTATAACACTAATTAAATTGTAGGGCGGTGACATCTCGGTCTGAACGCGGCTCATGGACCGTTTGTAGCTTTCATCCTTTTGCTGACTATTTATATTAGCCTGGTTGGCTGATTGTGACTTGCGGGGTTGGCTTAGTGATTTAGCCAGTAACTTTTCACTGTTTGTATTTTGCATCTCGGATTGAAGCTCGATATCGCGGGGCGATAGTTTTATATTACTATTGGTTGCTTGAGGATTTTTATTGATTTGGTTGGCCATTTTAATTATCCTTACTTAGAACGTGCCGTTATGGGCATCTTTTCTTATTAACTCTAATTCACGCACTAGCTGATCGTTGTCGATGTATGATATTAGTGATATTGTAAATATAACTACAAGGACGAGTGTCTCTGTTATGTAGCTGAGTTTTGGTAATTCATTAATTAGTGATTCTAGTGCCTTGATTGGCGGGCAACTAATCGTGTTGTTTATTGTGTTGCCATAGCTATTTGTAATTACGCAATCGAATGATTGTCGATCAGCTGTCGAGACTGCTGTTATAGGGACCTTGTCTAGTATCTGAACTAGGAATGTATGTGAGGTTTTTGAGTTAGGGGCGATTGTAGTGTCATTCCACTCCAAATCTTGTGTCGTGGCGTTAAGTCGGCCGCCGCCATTATCAATTATTTGCGCGTAGTCTAATATGTCTTTGACGGATTTCTTGATATTTAGTTTTACTGGGTTTTTTGACGTATTGCTGGCAGTAATTGTATAGCTGATGCGATCATTGGGATAGTTGATGACGCCTGTAGCATCTTTGGAGCCGTGTGTTATATTGTATGACGCAATGGAATAGGATATGCCAGCAACAGTTGGTGGAGTGTCTGTGGCACCATTAGTAATAGTGGCTCGATCGGGTTGAGCTACTAGTATAATCTGTATAACTATAGTTAATAATAAGAAGACGAGTCCAAGTTGTCTAATTAAAGATTCCTTTTTGAGCCTCTTTATATAGGGGCTGATTTGGCCAACTAATGCGGGGCTGAAGGGCAAATTAGATACTATTTTTTTAAACATTTTTTATTTTTCTAGTTACGTAAATTTAATATAACATTAGCATAATAAATATGTTCAGCGCAATAGCTTGAGTGAACACAGATTATCCGTTATAATGATGACATTGTAAATAGCTAGACTAGTCTGGGTTTTCATAAGGGAGTTGATAGTGGATAAACAAAAAAACGACAGTACATATGATGGATCACAAATTCAGGTATTGGAGGGTCTTGATCCGGTACGTAAACGCCCCGGGATGTATATCGGCAGCACCGGTTACGACGGGTTACATCATTTAATTAAAGAGATTGCCGATAACTCAATTGACGAAGCGATAGCTGGCTTTGCTAATAAAGTCGTTGTCACTATATTGAATGACGGCGGTGTGACTATTAGCGATAATGGACGTGGTATCCCTGTAGATGTACATCCAAAGACTGGTATGAGCACTCTCGAGACGGCGCTTACTATTTTGCATGCAGGTGGTAAATTCGGCGGCGGTGGCTATAAGGTCTCGTCTGGTTTGCACGGAGTTGGCTCGAGTGTTGTTAACGCCTTGTCGACACGACTAGTGGCCGAGGTGGTTTGGAGAGATGGCTATTTGTACCGAATGGAATTCAAATGTGGCGTTACTCAGGGCAAGCTACAAAAGACAGGCGCTACCGACCGCGAGCGTGGTACGACGATCACGTTCTATCCCGACCCTACAATCTTCAAGGAGACAGTCGAATTTGATTATAAATGGGTGGTAAATTATCTTCGTCACCAAGCTTACTTAACCAAAGGTATTTATGTAACGGTGCGCGATGAGCGTACTAACGAGCGTGAATCCTTCTATTTTGAGGGTGGTATCCAAAGCTATGTTCGTCATTTGAATGTCGGCAAGGATGTGGCCAATGAAAGTGTATTCTATGTCGAGAAGCAAATCGAAGATTCAATGGTTGAAATAGCATTGCAGTATAACGATACATTTATCGAGATGGTTAAGCCGTTTGCAAATAACGTTCTAACCGCTGAAGGCGGCACTCATTTAGTTGGGTTTAGGTCGGCATTGACACGTGTAATTAATGATTATGCTCGTAAAAGTGGTTTATTGAAAGAAAAAGAAGATAATTTGACTGGTGATGACATTCGCGAAGGACTAACGGCTGTTATCTTGGTTAAGATACCCGATCCACAATTTGAAGGCCAGACCAAAAGCAAGCTAGGTAACCCTGAAGTCCGTCGTTACGTCGAACAAGTTATGAACGAATATTTTGCATATTACTTGGATGAGAATCCTAATGTGGCAAAGAATATCGTCGGCAAGGCTTTGTTGGCCGCTAGGGCGCGTAAGGCTGCTCGGGCCGCCAGGGATAACGTTATTCGTAAGGGCGCTTTGGACGGGCTAAGCCTACCGGGAAAATTAGCAGACTGTTCAAGCAAGAATCCGGCCGAATCAGAGCTATATATAGTAGAGGGTGATTCAGCGGGTGGTTCCGCCAAGTCCGGACGAGACAGTAAAACTCAGGCTATATTACCTCTGCGCGGTAAGGTGTTAAACGTAGAGCGTGCCAGGTTGGACCGAATGCTCGCTAATAATGAAATCGTTAGCTTGATACGCGCGATGGGTGTAGGTATTGGTGATCAGTTTGATGTATCGGGCCTACGATATCACCGGATTATTATTATGACCGATGCCGATGTTGATGGTAGTCACATTGCAATCTTGTTGATGACATTTTTCTTCCGTTATATGCGAGAAGTTGTTGACGGTGGATATATATATTTAGCCAAGCCACCACTTTTCTTGATTAGGGTTGGAACGAAAAAATTCTATGCCTACAGTGATGACGAGAGGGATTCGATAATAGACAATCTTATCAAAGATAGAACTGAGAAGGGGATAAAGATTGACCCTCAGGATGATCGCATTAGGCAGGCTGGCGTCACGTTGCTGCAGCGATACAAAGGTCTTGGTGAAATGGATGCTGAACAATTGTGGGATACAACGATGAATCCAGAGAACCGTGTTCTAATACAAGTCAAAGTAGAGGACGCCGAAAGAGCCGACGCTATCTTTACTAAGTTAATGGGTGATCAGGTGGATCTACGAAAAAGCTTTATTCAGGGGCGTGCAAAGTCTCTTAATCTTGAGGAGTTGGATATTTAGTTATGGACGAAGAAAAAAACACTCTATTAGAAGGCAACGTTGTGGCAGATGCAACACACTCTCGCGTTGTAGAAAACAGAACAGTCGAAGATGTAATGGAAGACAACTTCCTTCGCTATTCGATGAGCGTCATTATTGACCGTGCGTTGCCAGACGTTCGTGATGGATTAAAGCCTGTCCATCGCCGAATTTTGTATTCAATGGGCGAGCAGGGCATGAAACCAGGTGGCAAATTTACCAAGTCAGCGCGCATAGTCGGTGACGTAATGGGTAAATACCACCCACATGGCGATAGCGCGATTTATGACTCGATGGTTCGTTTAGCCCAAAACTGGACAATGCGCTATACGCTTGTTAATGGTCAGGGAAACTTTGGTTCTATGGATGGCGATCCAGCGGCGGCATCTAGGTATACTGAGGCTCGTCTGGATCGAGCCGGTAACGAACTTTTGGTAGATTTGGATAAAGAAACGGTTGATTTTCGTGACAACTACGACGGATCAGAGCGCGAACCGGTAGTTCTGCCGGCTAAATTACCCAACTTGTTATTAAATGGTCAGATTGGTATTGCCGTTGGTATGGCAACCAGTATTCCGCCGCATAATCTTGGTGAATTGGTTGATGCGACGGTGCATATGATCGATAATCCAAACGGTACGACTTTGGACGATCTTTTGAAGTATGTTAAGGGTCCTGATTTTCCTACAGGTGCGGTTGTTTATGGCGGTGCTCCGATGCGACAAGCTTACCAAACTGGACGTGGTAGCGTAGTTATTCGGGCGGTCGCTAATATCGAGGAAACCAAGAAGGGCCGCAGCCAAATTATTGTTACCGAGATACCATTTGCTGTAAATAAAGCAACGTTAATTGAAAAAATTGCTGAACTAGTTAAAGATAAAAAAATAATCACAATTAGTGATCTTCGTGATGAGAGCGCCAGGGGTTCGGTCAGAATAGTTATTGAGCTTAAAAAAGATGCATACCCAAAGAAGGTTTTAAATCAGCTATATAAATTGACTGCTCTGCAGACTAGCTTCCATTTCAATATGCTAGCTCTGATAGACGGAATTCAACCTCGTATTCTTGGGTTGCAAGAAATCTTGAGCGAGTTTATCAAACATCGCCAATCCGTTGTTAGACGACGTACGGAATACGAGTTGCGAAAGGCTAAAGAACGCGCCCATATACTAGAAGGTTACAAAATTGCACTTGATCATATCGACGAGGTGATTAAGACTATTCGTGCAAGTCAGACTAGCGAAGAAGCTGAAGCGGCTTTGATTGAGAAATTCGGCCTATCCTCTATACAGGCTAAAGCCATATTAGCGATGCAACTGCGACGTTTGACTGGGTTAGAGCGTGAAGCGATCGAGAATGAACTTCGGGAACTAATGGCTTTGATCGAGAAGTTAGAATTCATACTGTCTAACGAGCAGGAGATATTACGAGTGATTAAAGAAGAGTTGCTGGAGATGAAGGATAAATATAATGATCCTCGTCGCAGCAAAATGATAAATCATGAGCTTGGTAAGTTTAGTGACGAAGAGCTGATACCCGAAGAGGATAGTGTTATTCTGTTGACTGGCGAGAACTACATCAAAAGGACGCTGTTGAGTGAATACCATCGCCAAAATCGTGGCGGCAAGGGCAAAAGAGGCATGACCACAAAGGAGGAGGACATCATCGACCAATTGGTGCCTGCCAGTACACATGACTATCTGCTATTCTTTACTAATCGCGGTAGGATTTTTAGGCTGAAAGCCTATGAAGTTCCAGCCGCCGGGCTAGCGGCCAAAGGTGTTGCGGCGGTTAACTTATTGCAACTTCAACCTAACGAAAAGATAACGTCGATAATTCGTAACCAAAAAGATGCCAATGACGACGGATATTTATTTATGGCAACAACCAAGGGTACTGTCAAAAAAACTCCTTTTAAGGAATATTCCAACATTCATACTAATGGTCTGATCGCTATAAAATTGGATGATGGTGATGAACTACGTTGGATCCAAAAAACTACTGGTGATAATGATGTTATTATATCAACATCAGCTGGACAGGCGATAAGATTTAACGAAAAAGATGCTCGTCCGATGGGGCGATCGGCGATTGGTGTCCGTGGAGTTCGTTTGCGACCAAATGATCAAGTGGTTGGTATGGATATAGTAGGCGACAATGGGCGCAACTTGATAGTTATTAGCGAAAATGGCTATGGCAAGGCGACTAAAGTTGCAAACTTCCCCCTGCATAAGCGTGGCGGTGTTGGAATCAAGGCTGCCGTGGTGACATCTAAGACAGGCCTGATTATTGCCGTCCATACACTAGGCGAAGAACTTAGCGAAGTGCTGTTGATTTCTGGTGGTGGTCAAGCCATAAGGGTTGGCTTGAAAGATATACCCGTACTGGGGAGGACGACTCAGGGTGTTCGTATTATGCGATTGCGCGACGGCGACAAAATAGCTTCTATTGGCCTGATGCCTGATCAAGACAAGGGTAGTGAAGATAATAAGGAGGAATAGATGGGTTTGGGTGGATTTGTGTCGTCATATTTAATAACTGTATTTGTCGCTTGGTTTGGGGCGCATATAGTCAAATACCTGATTAGTTATAGTAAAGACAAGACGCACAAGTTCGGCTCGGATCTCTTTACCTCAGGTGGAATGCCCAGCTCGCACAGTGCTACAGCAATGGCGCTTACTACATTGATAGGTTTAAAGGATGGTATCGACTCCGGGCTATTCGGTCTAGCAACTTTGTTTACTCTGATAGTTATGTATGATGCCACTAAAGTTCGTCGTTCGACAGGCGAACAGGGTTTGGCGATTCAGCAGCTTATCAAAGAGCAGCATAGTGCGGTTAAATTACCACGTGCCGCACAGGGCCATACCCCTTTAGAAGTAGCAATTGGAGCATGTCTTGGTGTGCTTATCGGTGCGGTTGTCTTTTTATCAACAAGATAAATGGCAATAACTCTTGACGTGTGGTGTGATTATGCGTTATGATTGGAAACATTCTGGTCGCATTCATATTGATGAGCGAAACAACGTGGAGTTGTAACAGATAAAAAGAACTTTGACAATTTAGTTGTGCAAATCATCGTCAGTTTATATTGAGTTATAAATTACATCGATTTATCGATGATAATTTTTTTTATGGAGAGTTTGATCCTGGCTCAGGATGAATGCTGGCGGCGTGCCTAACACATGCAAGTCGAGCGGCAGCGCGAGTAGTTTACTACTTGGCGGCGAGCGGCGGACGGCTGAGTAGCGCGTGGGAACATACCCCAAAGTGAGGAATAACTGCCCGAAAGGGTGGCTAATGCCGCATACGGTCTTCGGATTAAAGGATTTATCCGCTTTGGGAATGGCCTGCGTACGATTAGATAGTTGGTGAGGTAAAGGCTCACCAAGTCAACGATCGTTAATTGGTCTGAGAGGATGACCAGTCAGACTGGAACTGAGATACGGTCCAGACTCCTACGGGAGGCAGCAGTGAGGAATCTTCCACAATGGGCGAAAGCCTGATGGAGCAACGCCGCGTGCAGGATGAAGGCCTTCGGGTCGTAAACTGCTTTTATAAGTGAAGAATATGACGGTAACTTATGAATAAGCACCGGCTAACTACGTGCCAGCAGCCGCGGTCATACGTAGGGTGCAAGCATTATCCGGAGTGACTGGGCGTAAAGAGTTGCGTAGGTGGTTTGTTAAGTGAATAGTGAAATCCGGTGGCTCAACCAAACTAAATATTATTCAAACTGACAAACTAGAGAATAGCAGAGGTAACTGGAATTTCTAGTGTAGGAGTGAAATCCGTAGATATTAGAAGGAACACCAATGGCGTAGGCAGGTTACTGGGCTATTTCTGACACTGAGGCACGAAAGCGTGGGGAGCGAACCGGATTAGATACCCGGGTAGTCCACGCCGTAAACGATGGATACTAGCTGTTGGAGGTATCGACCCCTTCAGTAGCGAAGCTAACGCGTTAAGTATCCCGCCTGTGGAATACGGTCGCAAGACTAAAACATAAAGGAATTGACGGGGTCCCGCACAAGCGGTGGAGCGTGTTGTTTAATTCGAGGGTAAGCGAAGAACCTTACCAGGGCTTGACATCCTGTGAAGTTCTCTGAAAAGAGAGTGTGCCGTAAGGAACACAGAGACAGGTGGTGCATGGCCGTCGTCAGCTCGTGTCGTGAGATGTTTGGTTAAGTCCATCAACGAGCGCAACCCCTATGAATAGTTAATTTTCTATTCGGACTGCCCTGGTAACAGGGAGGAAGGAGGGGATGACGCCAGGTCAGTATTTCCCTTACGTCCTGGGCTACAAACACGCTACAATGGCCGGTACAAAGGGCTGCCAAGTCGCAAGACGGAGCAAATCCCATCAAAGCCGGTCTCAGTTCGGATTGTAGGCTGAAACTCGCCTGCATGAAGCCGGAATCGCTAGTAACGGTAAGTCAGCTATATTACCGTGAATACGTTCCCGGGTCTTGTACACACCGCCCGTCAAACCATGAAAGTCGCCAATACCCGACGTGTCCGCTTTTGCGGATCCTAAGGTAGGGGAGATGATTGGGGTTAAGTCGTAACAAGGTATCCGTACCGGAAGGTGCGGATGGATTACCTCCTTTCTAGGGAGATTCTAGGCTCAAGGTGCTCATAATGACACCTTGAAGCGAGGTCGGTCCTGACAATTGCATTCGAGACTT